>CALPUT020000001.1 GCA_943326825.2 Chryseobacterium gleum
CACACATACGAATTGTGTGAATGATGGATGTCATTTACTTTTTATTCAATGTGATGCATGTAAAGCAAAAATGCAAAATTGTTGTTCTGATGAATGTCAAGAAATGATTCAGTTGCCGATAGATGTTCAGAAAGAACTTCGAAAAGGAAAAAGTATCAGTAATAAAATTTTCAAAAAAGGGAGATCTGAAAAATTACCTTTTCAATCAAACAAATAATAGTTAAACTTAAAATATAACATTGTGAATTTATTTATCAATTGGACAATGAGTCCTGAAATCATAGATGGTTGGAAAACGCCAAATTTATATGGATTATTATTTATTTCTGGTTTAGTACTTGGATTTTATACTATAAAAAGAATGTTTAAAATCGAACAAATTCAAGAAGCGATTTTAGATAAATTAGTAATGTATGTTGTATTAGCAACAATTATTGGAGCACGTTTAGGACATGTGTTTTTTTATGGACCATATTATGATTATGTTGATAAATGTGGGGTAACTCATGAAGGTTATATTCAACACCCTTCAGCAATTTATAAAGTATGGGAAGGAGGTTTAGCTAGTCATGGTGGGGCAATTGCTTTACTAATTTCACTCTATATTTTTTCAAAAAAAGTATCAAAGAAGAGTCTACTTTGGATATTAGACAGAATCGCAGCTCCAATTGCAATTGCAGCTACTTTTATTCGATTAGGTAATCTTGTAAATCATGAAATAGTAGGTGATAGAACAAATGTACCTTGGGCATTTAGTTTTAAGAATTATTATGATGATCAACTATGTATGATTGATCCTACACCTCGGCATCCAACACAATTGTATGAAGCGATTTGTTATTTGATTATTTTCGCGATTTTAATGTATTTCTTTTGGAAGAAGCATGAGTTTAATAGACCAGGTTTTATTTTTGGTTTATTTCTAATATTATTGTTTACAGCACGTTTCTTTGTTGAATTTGTAAAGGTTGGACAGACAGAAAGAGATAATACGTTATTTCTAAATACGGGTCAATTGTTAAGTATACCATTTGTTCTTGCAGGTATATACATTCTTTGGAATTCAATAAAAAAATCGAAAATAGCTTAATTTGATTAATGGCAGCTAATAAAATCATATTAATTGGTTATATGGCAAGTGGTAAAACTACTTTAGGTAAAAAACTTGCAAATAAGTTGAATATACCTTTTATCGATGTAGATGCTAAAATAGAAGAGCTTAAAGGTTGTTCTATTTCTGAAATTTTTCTTCATAAAGGAGAGAAAGGATTTCGTTTATTAGAAACTGATTTTTTGAAAACATATAATTTTCCAGAATCTTTTGTCTTGTCTACAGGAGGAGGTATGCCTTGTTTTAATGATAATATGAAAACATTAAATGCTTTAGGATCAACATTCTATTTAAAAAGACCTGTTAAAGAATTGGTCAATCGATTAGTGAGTGCTAAAGAAAAAAGACCGTTAGTAGAAGGTAAAACGATTGAGGAATTAGAGACTTTTATTACTGATACACTTATAATTCGTTCGCCTTTTTATGAATCATCTAAGTTTATTTTAAATAGAGAAAATCAAACAGTTGAAGAGATCATTGATTGTTTAAATAGTTCTAATGAATAATCAATTAATGGAGGAGTATTTAAAGGAAACAGAATTTTTAGACTTTAATCATTTAAATTTTGATTTATTTGTTGAAGGTATTGATATTCATAAAAATCAAAAAGAGTTAGCCGTTGAATTATATCTAAAAGTCCGAGATCAATTTATTTATGATCCTTATCATTTAGACTTGACTTATGAGGGTTTAAAAGCGAGTAATGTAATCCCTAAAAAGAGGACTTGGTGTGTAGAAAAAGCTTTATTATTAGCTGCTGTGGCTCGTAAATTTGAAATACCATCTAGGTTAGGTTATGCAATTGTAACAAATCATATTGGAGTTGAAAAATTAGTGAAATTATTAAGACGTAATGAAATAGTTTTTCATGGTTATACAGAATTGTTTATTGATGGAAAATGGTTGAAATGTACTTCTGCTTTCGATGCAAGAATATGTAAAATTACTGGTGTAGAGCCTTTGAATTGGAATGGGGAACAGGATTCAATGTTTCAAGAGTTTGAAAAAGGAGCAAGATTTATGGAGTATTTACATTATTATGGAGATTTTAATAATGTTCCAATCGAATTAATGAATTCGGAAATGAAACGTTATTATCCACATCTTTTTGATGAGGTATTTGATTCAAAAGATTTTTCTTTTAAACATTTGTAAATTATTTAGTTGAATGTTTTTCAATAAATAATTTTTCTAATTCAATTCCTGCCTTAAGAATTTTTTTACTCCATTTAATTTTTAGTTTTGTTTGTTCTTCTTTCGAAAGTTTCCAATTTAGGTTGCTTTTCTCTAGACGTTCTCTTACGACATTTAATGAAATCGCAGCAGAAACTGAAATGTTAAAACTTTCTGTAAAACCATACATTGGAATTTTAACAAATTCATCAGCTAATTCTTTAATTTCATCTGAGATACCTCTTCTTTCCGTTCCAAAAACCAGAGCAAAGGGTTGCGTGATGTCGAACTCATTGATAGTTACATCATTTGTGTGTGGTGTTGTAGCGATGATTCTATAGCCTTTCGCTTTTAGTTTTGAAATACAATCAATCGTAGGAGAATCGCCTTTGTCATAATTATACATGTCAACCCATCTGCCAGCTCCTAATGCTATATCTCTTTGAACTTTATATTGATTATCTTTTTCGATTACATGGAGTTCCTGTATACCAAAACAATCACATGAGCGAAGTACTGCGCTTGCATTATGTTCTTGGTATATATTTTCCATTACAACAGTGAAGTGCTTTGTTCGTTCAGCTGCAATTCGATCAAACATTTCCTGTTTGCTTTCAGAAATGATTTCATAGAATTCTTCTAATACTTTTTCGTTTACTTCCACGATAGAAAATCTAAATTTTGATAATAAAAAAAGGGAACCAAATGATTCCCTTTACATCCCTTGTAAAGTAACTATTAGTTAACTTTAGCAGAAAGTTCAGCTCCAGCTTTGAAACGAACAACGTTTTTAGCTGCAATTTTAATTTCTTTTCCTGTTTGAGGGTTACGTCCTGTTCTTGCAGCTCTGTTAGAAACTGAGAAAGATCCAAATCCTACTAAAGAAATTTTGTCTCCAGCTTTCATTGCGTTAGCAGTAGCACTTACAAATCCGTCTAATGCTTTTTTTGCATCAACTTTAGATAATCCTGACTCTGCTGCGATAGCATCAATTAATTCTGCTTTGTTCATAGTTTGGTTTTTAATAGATGTTTGTAATAATTAATATCATAGCAAATATATATGAATATCTATATCCTACAAGTGTTTTAGCGAAAAATATTTGAAAAATGTTGAAAAAAGTTATGTTTTGTTAATAACGAAGGTTGTTTTCATCTATATATCACTATAAGTTAGTGTTTATAGGGATTTTAAAGTGTTGAATAGGTAGTATAAAAAAGCTCATCACAAATTAATGGATGAGCTTTTAATAAATTATCGTGATAGAATTATTCTCCTACTACTTCAAATTTGAATGTTGGTTTAACACCTTTGTGAAGATTTGCTTCAGCTTCATAAGATCCAACTTCTTTGATTGGTTCGTTTTTAATTTTCAACGCTTTACGGTCAATATCAAAACCAAGAGCTTTCAACGCTTCAGATAACTGAACTGTATTAACAGATCCAAATATTTTACCGTTTTCACCAGCTTTAGTCCCAATTTTTAAAGTAACGTCAACTAATTTAGCTGCAACAGCTTCAGCTTCAGCTAAAACTTTAGTCTCTTTATGAGAACGTTGTTTCATTACTTCTGTATGTGCTTTTAACGCAGATGCTGTAGCTAAATCAGCATATCCTTGAGGGATTAAGAAGTTACGACCATATCCTGGTTTAACTGTAACTACTTCATCTTTATAACCAAGTTTATCTACGGTCTTTTTAAGAATTACTTGCATTTTAAATAATATTATTGTGTTAAAAAATCGACTTATTTCAACATGTCTGCCACGTATGGAAGAACTGCGATGTGACGAGCACGTTTAATTGCTTGACCAACTTTCTTTTGGTATTTTGCTGAAGTACCAGTTAAACGACGAGGTAAAATTTTACCTTGTTCATTAACTAATTTCAATAAGAAGTTACCGTCTTTATAGTCGATAAATTTAATTCCGCTTTTTTTGAAACGGCAATATTTTTCTTTTCTGATCTCAATGTTAATTGGAGTCAAATAGCGAACATCGTTTTGTGACATGATTCTCTTTTTTAATGTTAATGATTAAGCTTCAGCTGAAACTGATTTTTTTTCGCCCATTTTCGCTCTTCTTTTTTCAGAGTAAGCTAAATGATCTTTTTCCATTTTAACTGTTAAGAAACGCATAACACGCTCATCACGTTTAAATGCTAATTCTAAAGTACCAATTGCAGTACCTTCAGCTTCAAATTCTACTAAAAAGTAAAATCCAGTTGATTTTTTTTGGATTGGATACGCTAATTTACGTAATCCCCAATGTTCAGTATGCCTAACTTTACCACCCAAAGAGCTGATCTCGCCTTCGAATTTAGCTACTGCTTCCTTTGTCTGATCTTCAGACAAAACGGGAGTTAAGATGAAAACAGTTTCGTAAAAACTCATAACTTATTATGTTTTAAAATTATTTTAAGGTTGCAAAGATAGAGAAAAAATCAATAGAATACTTAAATCGAACAAGAAAATTGAAAATTATTTACAATAATGACGCTTTTCTTATAATTAAACGTAACTGATTTTTTACAGTTGGGATAAATTTCGTTTTATTTCAAACAAAAGTATGTTTTTTATTTAAAATTATAGAGGTAGATTTTATAAATTGTTTAAATTCGCCACATATTAATTATAGGATCTTAAACAACACATTTTATGGTATTCGATTTAGATATGATAAAAAAGGTTTATGCCAATTTTCCTAGCAGAATTGAAGCTGCAAGAAAAATAGTAGGTAAACCATTAACGCTTTCTGAAAAAATTCTTTACGCTCATTTATGGGAAGGAAATGCAACTGAAGCTTTCGGAAGAGGAGTTTCTTATGTGGATTTCGCTCCAGATAGAGTAGCAATGCAAGATGCAACTGCACAAATGGCTTTATTGCAATTTATGCAAGCTGGTAAGAAAAAAGTAGCTGTTCCTTCAACAGTTCATGCGGATCACTTAATTCAAGCTAGAGTAGGAGCAACAAAAGATTTACAAGATTCTATTAATCAAAATAATGAAGTTTTTAACTTCTTATCTTCTATTTCTAATAAATATGGTATCGGTTTCTGGAAACCAGGTGCAGGGATTATTCACCAAGTAGTTTTAGAAAATTATGCTTTCCCAGGTGGATTGATGATTGGAACGGATTCACATACTGTAAATGCAGGTGGATTAGGTATGGTTGCTATCGGTGTTGGTGGTGCTGATGCTGTAGATGTTATGGCAGGTATGGCTTGGGAGTTGAAATTCCCTAAACTTATTGGTATTAAATTGACTGGTAAATTAAACGGTTGGACTTCTGCTAAAGATGTTATATTAAAAGTTGCTGATATTTTAACTGTAAAAGGTGGAACTGGTGCTATTGTAGAATATTTTGGTGAAGGAGCTATTTCTTTATCTTGTACTGGAAAAGGTACTATTTGTAACATGGGTGCTGAAATTGGAGCTACAACTTCAACTTTTGGTTACGACGATTCAATGAGACGATATTTAGCTGCAACAGGTCGTCAAGAAGTTGTTGATGCTGCTGATGCAATTGCTGAACACTTAACAGGTGATAAAGAAGTTTACGAAAACCCAGAGAAATATTTTGATCAAGTGATTGAAATTAACCTTTCTGAATTAGAACCACAAATCAATGGACCATTTACTCCGGATAGAGGTACTCCAGTTTCTAAAATGAGAGCTGAAGCAACAGCTAATGATTGGCCAATGAAAATTGAATGGGGTTTAATTGGATCTTGTACAAACTCTTCATATGAAGATATGTCTAGAGCTGCTTCAATCGCTAAACAAGCTGTGGAAAAAGGATTGTTACCTAAAGCTGAATTTGGTATCAATCCAGGTTCAGAGCAAGTTAGATATACAATTGCAAGAGATGGTATTATTGATACTTTCGAAAAGATTGGAACAAAAGTATTTACAAACGCTTGTGGACCATGTATCGGTCAATGGGATAGAGAAGGAGCAGAGAAACAAGAGAAAAACTCAATTATCCACTCTTTCAACCGTAACTTCTCTAAAAGAGCAGATGGTAACCCAAATACTCATGCGTTTGTTGCTTCTCCTGAAATTGTTGCAGCAATTGCAATTGCAGGTGATTTAGGTTTTAATCCATTAACAGATACATTAACAAATGATAAAGGGGAGCAAGTAAAATTAGATCCACCAACAGGATGGGAATTGCCTCCAAAAGGATTTGATGTAGAAGATCCTTTATATCAAGCGCCTGCAGAGGATGGTTCTTCTATAGAGATAGCTGTTGCAGCAGATTCTTCACGTTTACAATTATTAGAGTCTTTTGATATTTGGAATGGTGAAAATATTACAGACGCAAAGTTATTAATCAAAGTTGACGGAAAATGTACAACTGATCATATTTCTATGGCTGGTCCATGGTTGAAATATAGAGGTCACTTGGATAATATTTCTAATAACATGTTAATTGGTGCTGTAAATGCTTTCAATGGTAAGGCAAATGAAGTTAAAAATCAATTGACAGGCGTTTATGGAGAAGTTCCAGCTGTACAAAGAGCTTATAAAGCTGCTGGTGTACCTTCAGTTGTAATTGGAGATCATAACTATGGTGAAGGTTCTTCAAGAGAGCATGCAGCTATGGAACCAAGACATTTAGGTGTTAAAGCTGTAATCGTAAAATCATTTGCACGTATTCATGAAACAAACTTGAAAAAACAAGGTATGTTAGGGTTGACGTTTGCAAATGAATCAGATTACACTAAAATTCTTGAAAACGATGTGTTTAACTTTATCGACTTAAAAGAATTTACTCCAGGTAAACCATTGACTTTAGAAATTGTTCATGAAAATGGTTCAAAAGAAAATATATTATTAAATCACACTTATAATACTCAACAAATTGAATGGTATAAAGCTGGTTCTGCTTTAAACTTAATCAAGTTACAAGAAGCATAAGTATTTAAAATAATGATAAATTAAGTCCTTACTTCATAAAAGTAAGGACTTTTTGGTTTTTATTAATTACATTTGCACTTTACTTAATTAACATAAAATGAAAAAAATTTATTTAACAATTCTAACTGTAGCTTTAAGTTTAGCTTCATTTAAATCAAACGCACAATGTATCAGCGAAGGTAAAATATTGATTGATGGATATTACGGATTCCCTAATTTATACAGTGCTGTATTCAAATCAGCTTATGCAAATTCTGGTTCTGAAGCAAATTTAAAATTTGGAAGTCTTGGGCCTGTAGGGTTAAGAGCTGAATATTTATTAACTGATAAGGTTGGTTTAGGATTAGATTTAGGAATTAATTCATCTTCAATTTCTTACGATCAAAGTACTTCAGTTTATAACGAAACAACTTTTGCTTATGATGCAGTAACTTATAATTATAAGTTTTCAACTAGAAAAGTAGGAGCAATTGTAACATTCAATTATCACTTTGTTGAAAATGAAAATTTTGATGCTTACTTTGTCTTTGGAATGGGATATGGTACAAGATCTTTTTCATTTGAATCTACACAACCTGGTTATTCAAATCCTTCAGTAAAATCGTTAATTCCAGTTGCTTCTAAAATTGGAGTTGGTATGAGATATTTCTTTACAGAAAATATTGGTGCTAATTTAGCTTTAGGTTTTGGACAAGGTGGTTTATTAAATGCTGGTATTACTGCTAAGTTTTAATGAAAGATTTATTTTAAATTTAAAAGAGGCAAATCATTTAGATTTGCCTCTTTTTTTATAATTCAATTCCAACTGGACAATGATCTGAACCGTGAATCTCATTTAATATAAATGCATCTTTCAATTTTGAAGATATGTTTTCAGAAATTAAAAAATAATCGATACGCCAACCTACGTTCTTTTCTCTTGCACCACCTCTATAACTCCACCAACTGTATTTTATTTCATCACCATTTTTAACTCTGAAAGAATCTAAAATTCCATTTGAGGTAAAAGCATCCATACCATCAATTTCTTCTTGCATGTATCCAGCAGCTTTGTTGTAGTTTTGCTTAGGTCGTGCAAGATCAATTGCTTTATGTGCAACATTAAAGTCTCCACAAACAATAACTGGCTTTGTTTTTTCTAATCCTTTTAAATAGGTTAAAAATTGTTGGTCCCAAATCTGGCGATAATCTAATCTTAATAATTCACTGCCCGAATTTGGAACATAAACTGTAATTAAGAAGTAATCGGCATATTCAGCACAAATTATTCGACCTTCTTTATCATGTTCTTCAACTCCCATGTCATATGTTACATTCAAAGGAGTTTCTTTTGTTAAAATTGCTGTGCCTGAATATCCTTTTCGTTCCGCTTCGTTTGCATAAACAGTATACCCATTTAATTCAGCTAAAGCTTCATTTACTTGTTCAATAGAAGCTTTAGTTTCTTGAAGGCAGATAATATCAGCATTGACATTTTTCATGTCAGAAATAAAGTCTTTTTTTGTAATAGCCCTTATTCCGTTTACGTTAAAAGATATGATTTTCATTTTTTTATTTTTGAATTATTAATTTATTAATTTTTGAAGTCATAATTCTTTAGTTCTAATTTCATAATATAATCTTCCATTAAAAATCCATTTCCAATATCAAAATCTTCTTCTCGATCTATTATGAAATTCATTTTTTGATAAAAATGTACAGCTTTATTCTTTTTATTTACATTTAAGATAAATATTGATTGATTGTGTTGATCTCTAAAATATGGAATAGCAAAGTCTAGTAATTTTTTTCCAATACCTTTACCTTGTTCCGAAGGAAGTACATAGATTTTTTGAATTTTTGAAATGCCTTGAGAATTGTAGTTTGGTTCAATTGATATAAATCCTAAATCATTACTTTCTTCAGATAATACAAAGAAGTATTGTCCATTTTCAGATTGATTAGCGAGTGTATCAAGATTATACATCCAATCAAGCATATAATTTATCTGCTCTTCTGAAATGATACCTTTATATGAAGTTGGCCATGTAGCATGAGCAATTTTTTGAATTCGAACTACTTCATTCGAACTTATTTTTTCAATTTTCATTTCTACTTTTCTTAAATCTTCAATAAAAATAATTCATATTCGATAATAACTATGATAAAATAACTAATTCATTAAAAAATGTCCATAGAATTTTGTTAAAATTCAAATAATATCGAATATTCTGACTTTCTTTGTATGTATGCATTATGCTATAATTGATATTGAAACAACTGGTGGTAATCCCAAAAGCTCTAAAATTACTGAGATAGCCATTTATAAATCGAATGGTATTGAAATCATCGATCAGTTTGTTTCTTTGGTTAATCCTGAAATGAGTATTCCTGATTTTATTGTGAATTTAACAGGTATTAATAATTCAATGGTGCAATCGGCTCCTAAATTTTATGAAATCGCTAAAGATATTATAGAATTTACAGAAGACTGTGTTTTTGTTGCTCACAATGTTGCTTTTGATTATACGGTTATTCGTTATGAATTTAAAAATCTTGGTTACGATTATAGAAGACAACATTTATGTACTGTAAGAGCTTCTCGTTTTATATTACCAGATTTAGCTTCTTATAGCTTAGGAAAATTAACTCGAATTTTAGGTATTGAGTTAATTGGAAGACATCGTGCAGGTGGAGATGCTTATGCAACTGCACAACTTTTTTCTTTATTGTTTGATAAAGATCCTAAAAACTTAGCAACATTTATACAAGAGGACGTAAATCCACAGATTTTTCATCCGAATTTTGATGCAAATGAACTAGATGAAATCCCTGAAAAAACAGGTGTTTATAAATTTTATAATGAAGTCAATAAGATAATTTATATTGGTAAAAGTAAACAAATTCGTAAACGTGTAAATCAGCATTTAAAAAATACTAAAACAAAAAAAGGACTTCAATTAATTAAAGAGATAACTCGAGTTGAATTCGAATTAACTGGTTCAGAATTAATTGCCTTATTGCTAGAGTCAAGTTTAGTGAAACAACATCAACCTATTTTTAATGCCCGTTTAAAACGAAGTAAATTTCCTTTTGGAATTTTTCATTATATAGATGATTTAAATTATATCCGCTTTTATATTGGTGGGATTAGCAAAACTAAAGGAGATCCAATTTTGAATTTTGCTACAAAAAAAGAAGCTGTTGATGCATTGTTCAACTTAGTAGATAAATATCAACTTTGTCAAAAATTATGTGATTTATATCCTACTAATGGAGCATGTTTTCATCATTCAATTCATAAATGTTTTGGGGCTTGTATTAAAGAAGAGTTATTTGTGACATATAACGAACGCTCTAATAAATTAATAAATGAAGCTGCTTTCGAACAAGAAAATTTTTACATTATTGAAGGAGGTCGACAAAAAGGTGAGAAGAGTTTGATCTTAATAGAAAATGGGGAGTTTGTAGGTTTTGGATATGGTCCTTTTCATTTTCAATTTACTCCAATCGAAAAATGGAAAAAATTAATTAATATCTATCAATCAAATAAAGATACGCGAACAATTTTAAAGTCTTATATTAAGAAAAATTCTGAATTAGTGATAATTCCTTTTCAAAAATAGAAGCTAATTGAAATATCATAAAATAAAAATCAATTAGCTTCTATGAAAATTTAAATCAAGGGAATTTTGGGAATTGTTGAAAGTTTGGTTGTCTTTTCTCTAAGAATGCATGTTTACCTTCTTGAGCTTCTTGAGTTAAATAATACATCAAAGTTGCATCACCTGCTAATTCCATAATGCCATGTTGACCATCTAATTCAGCATTTAAACCCCTTTTAATCATTCTAATAGCTAATGGACTTCTTAACATAATAGTTCGACACCATTCTACAGTCGTATCTTCTAATTGATCAAAAGGGACAACTTTATTTACCATCCCCATTTTTTCAGCTTCAATAGCACTATATTGATTACATGTAAACCAAATTTCTCTCGCTTTTTTCTGACCTACACATCTTGCTAAATAAGAAGAACCAAATCCTCCGTCAAAACTTCCTACTTTTGGACCTGTTTGACCAAAAATAGCATTTTCAGAAGCGATACTTATATCACATACTACGTGCAACACATGTCCACCTCCAATTGCATAACCATTAACCATTGCAATAACAGGTTTTGGCATTGAACGGATAGCTTTATGTAAGTCTAGTACATTTAACCTTGGAACTCCATTTTCAGAAATGTAGCCACCAATACCTTTTACATTCTGATCTCCACCTGAACAAAAAGCTTTATCTCCTGCTCCTGTTAAAACAATAACACTTATATCATTGCGTTCACGACATATATTCATCGCGTCTAACATGTCCATATTTGTTTCCGGTCTGAAAGCGTTATATACTCTTGGTCGATTAATAGTAATTTTAGCAATACCTTCAAAGAAATCAAATTTAATATCTGAATATTCTTTTATAGTTGTCCAATTATAATTTGACATTGTTTTTTCTATTTTTTGTAAAATTAATAAATTCTGTAATTAAAACTATGTATTTGAATTGATCAAGTTTTTTTAAAAATTATCAATGACCTCAAAAAATCTTTGATGAAAATAACCAATTTAAACCGATGTACTTTTTCCTTCGTTTCTATTGTTCTTTTAATTTCTGTAAATGCTTTTTCAGCTGAACATATTTCAATAGGAATATTTAGATAGCTATAATTTGTAAATATTTCTTTTAATTGGAAATTTGAATTTAATTTTTCGAAATCATTTACAATACCCCATTTTTTTTTGAAAAATAATATTTCTTTAATTGATTTATTATTTTGATTATCAATATTGAAATATGTTATTTTTTCAAACGTTCTATAATTAACAACTAAGTGTTCTTCTACATAATGAACGAATGTAAATGAATTTTCAATATGAACATCTATGAAAATGAATTTTGCATTCTGTTGATGTAAAAATGAATAAATAGAATTTTCCCCAAAAGTACTATTGTCTTTCAAAGCTAAAATTTGATCAGTATTCTTTCCCCATGCCAATACAGAGTGTAAAGGGTCATTTGATCTTGTAAAGTCTTTGCGTTTGAAAACTTTATTTGAAATTGAACCTGTCGTAGGTTTATCCTTTAAATAATTAAATGTTCCTAGATTTTTTAGATTATCTGTATATGCAGGAATAACAATTGTTCCATTTTTAAGTATAAGCTTGAAATTATCTATAAACTGATCTATCTGAACAATTTTATTGTTGCTTTTTAAAGCATATGCTATATTTTTTAGATCGGCAGAAATGAAAACAGTATCATTTTCATTAATATTTAGATGAAATGGTAAATCTTCAAAAGAAATATCTGATGGAATTTTTTTCACTGTCTCTTTCATTAAAAAATAAACTACTGTGAAACAAATGAATAATAAATTTTTCCACTTTGACTTTCTGATGCTGATCCTGAATAATCAAATCTAGACATTTTAGCATATTTTAAACCTTGTTCAATCATACATTCATTTGTATTTTTACTGGATGATGGATCAAATTCAGCTGCTATAACATTACCGTTTTTATTGACTTTAATTCTTATAACTACAGTTCCGTTTGCACCAATACCACAAGTATAACCTGGGTTTCTGACATACCATGAATTATTTTGATGAGGAAATCTACCTGATAAATCGTAGCTAACTAATGTTTGCCCATCATATTTATTATTGCTTGAATTTGAGCTGCTATTTGGGTTTTGTGAAGTGTTTTTTTTTGCTGGTTTTTCAGATTGTAAATTTTTAGTTCTTTCTTCTATTAATTTTCTAACTTCTGTGTTGTACTGACTAGTTTTAGCTTCCTCTTGAAATTGTCTCTGAGCATCAAGCGCAGCTTTTTCACCATCAAAAGACTCTTTTGAATGAGGAGAACTCCAATCATCATTTGAAGATTTTCTTCTATCATTGATGTCAGTAACTGTGTTTTTAATATTTTGAGGGTTTGTTATTGATTGAATATCAATATTTTCTGAAGGTATTTCTAATAAATCTTCAGGTTTTGCCATTGAGATTTCCTCATTATAAGCATTTAATTCAGATTCTTTTGAAATTGATTCAACTTGTAAAAAAATAAAAATACCAATGTAGACAGCAACAGCCACTGTTATTGCAAATAATATTCGGTCAGAAAAACTATTCATTTATTATTTTTGGGACTATTATTTTATTTTCAGGTAAGTATAGATAATTTACTTCTCCTGCTTTTGTTAAAAGTAATAATTCTTTGTTTAAAATTCTAATTTGTTGATACTCGACAGGAACAATTTCTTCACCTGTAACCTTATATACTCCATAATTGGGTCCTCTAGATACAATTACTCGATCATTATCTAAAGGTTTTACTTCTGTGAAATTTAATGGGACAGTTATAGTTGATTTTGAATCGATTAAACCAAAAAGGGTCATTTTCTCAACTATTGCATACCCATTTTTAAAACTTTCAGCTGACTCAAATTGTGGTTGAATAAGAATGTTATTTGACATATCAATAAATCCCCAATTTTTTCCTTTGGTAAATGACATCAAAGGTGAAAATGAACCCAGTTGGTTATAGGATGCAGGGATAATAAATTTACCGAATTGTTCTATAACACCAAATTTACCATTTAGTTTAACAACAGCGTAAGAGCCTTTGAATTGACTTAGTTCTATGGCGTTTGGATAATCATCAAATTTAAAATCTAAAATTAATTGACCTTTTCCGTCTATATATCCAATTTTACCATTTTTTATAACGATTGCTCGATCATTAATTAACTTACCTATTTTGTCAAATTTAGCGGAATCAATAATCTGACAATTTCTTTTCATTAAACCGAACTTTTCATTTTCTTCAAAAACTAATAAAGTATCATTAAAAAAGTGAATATTTGTATATGCTGGTGGCACAATAAAACTTCCATACTTATCTATATAACCTTGGTTTTCTCCAATTTGTACTTTTGCAATTCCTTTAGAAAAAGCAAAAGCTTCACTATACTTAGGTTCAATTCTTTGTGTTCCTATTTTATCATAATAACCATAAAGACTATCTTTCTGAGCATATATTAATCCTTCAGAAAAAGTACCTATATCATTGAAAACTAAATCAAAAATTACTTGTCCTGATCTATCGATTATCCCAACTTTATTATCTTTTTCTATAATTGCACGTCCTTCCTCGAAATCACTTGCTGAATCATAATTGAAAGGTATAATTATATTATTTCCTTTATCAATGTATCCATATTTTCCATTTTTCACAGCATAAGCTAAGCCTTCTTGGAAAAATCCTAAAGTTTCGTATTCTGGTTTTATAAGTGCATTTCCATCATAATCAATAAAACCATACAATGAGTTTTGTTTAAATGGAACTAGTTTTAGTTTAGATAATTTTAAGTCAATTTCTAAATTTTCTTTGTAAGGATAATCAGGATAATCTTTTTCAAATTGAAGTATTCGTCCATCTGAATAATCGTACATGTAAATTTGATATAATTTTTTCCATGCATTTCCTAAATTACGATTAGTCGTATATGTTTTTATAAATGCATTGTAGTCTGCAATTGTATTTCCAGAAGTAGAAATCTCGAAAACACGATCTTCAGCTTCTTTAATAAATGGATTTTCAGGATTAGATTTTGAGAATGATAAATAGCTAGCAAGCGTACCTGAATTTGTTTGTTCACGATATTGAGATTGAAAAAATGATTTTTGAGCAATATTATAAAATTCACTTGAAGGGTACTTATCTAAAAATTCTTTATAAACAGATGAATTGTTTATTGTTTTTGCATTGGATAAGGCAATAGAATCTCTTTTGTATATTGCAAAAAAACGTTCGTTCGACCATTCATGTTGTTCGATGAATTTAGTATATTCAGTCAAGGAATTTTGTTTTAATACAATTTCATAACATGCTTTACTAATATTAGCTCTTAAATCAATAATATTCAGATAATCAAAATTGTATTTTTTTAATTTTTCTTTATTCTGCTCTTTCATTAAAGAATAATTAGCCTCTGACAAGCGTATGTATTTATATGCAGAGTCTAAAGAATGAAATGGATTGTCAGTTCTGTAAAATATAGTTGCTAAGCCATATGAAGCAGGTGAATTTTGTTTTTTTAGATGAGAATAGAAAATTTCTTTTGCTTCAAAATAATTGAATGAATTTAAGGCTTTAAATCCATTTTCAATTTTGGATGCATAACTATTAGTTATACACGAAAATAACATTGATAAAATAACAATATATATTGATTTTGATATCATTCGCTTATCTGTAAAGTATTATAATAATTGAAACGAAAATTGATGTGATTTAGTTACATAATTCTACATTGAAGAATTAAATTGTAAAATAAAAAAAGCCCCCAAATTGGAGGCTAATATTTTTAATCACATTAAAATTATTTTTTGATGTGACGTGCGTAACGATTTTGAAATTTATCAATTCTACCTGCAGTATCTACGAATTGAACAATACCTGTGAAGAATGGATGAGATTTATGAGAAATATCTAATTTCACTAATGGATATTCATTTCCATCTTCCCATGCAATTTTATCACTTGTTGTAGCACAAGAAGGACAAATAAATGCATAGTCATTAGACATATCTTTAAATACAACTAATCTGTAATCTTCTGGGTGTATTCCTGCTTTCATTTTAAATATTTTAATTTTACTGTGTTCGTTCTTTTAAAATCGGAATGCAAATTTATAATAAAGATTTTAATTTACATCATTTTTTTCATGAAATTAAAATAAACTTTCATCAAATTCGTTATTTTTGTTGAAATATGACTTTTAAAAACGTGAAAAAGCAGCTTTTTTTATATCTTATTCTTTTAATTGGAATTTTTGGGACAAACGTTTCCTGTAAAAAGATGAAAGGTTTTTCAAATGATAATTTAAATTTTTCACTTGACACAGTTGTTTTTGATACAGTTTTTACCACAATTGGTTCTGCCACAAAACAGTTTAAAATTTATAATCCATCTAATAAAACTGTCAAAATTGAAAATATTGAATTAATGGGGGGAGAGAATTCACCTTTTAAAATAAATATCGATGGATTGACAGGTACTTCTATGTCAGATATAGCACTTGAAGCTAAAGATAGTTTATTTGCATTCGTGATGGTAACTTTGAAAGTGAATAATTCTTCAAATCCAATGGTGATTGAAGATTCAATTCGTTTCAGAACAAATGGGAAAGATCAATATATTCAACTTGCTGTTTGGGGACAAGATATGTATTATCACTATACAAGTTTTGATAAAGGTATCTATGATTTTAATAATGATGTAACATGGCCAAATGATAAACCACATTTAGTTTATGGTGCAGCAATAGTTGATTCTGCCAAATCATTAACTATTCAGCAAGACACTAAAGTTTATTTACATAAGAATGCATATTTATTTGTTTATAAAGGTAAGTTGGATATTCAAGGGACAAAAGATCACGAAGTAGAATTTAGAGGAGATCGTTTAGAAAGTGAGTTTAATGACTTGCAAGGCCAGTATTATGGAATATATTTTCATGAAGCTCAAACATCAAACATCAATTATACAAACATTTATAATGGTACAGCTGGAATTCATCTTTTTTCACAAGATAGTTCAAATCCAGGTTATACTTTGACCATTTCAAATTCCAAAATTTACAATCATTCTTCTTATGGCATTTGGATTTATGCTGGTGCAAAAGTAAAAGCAGAAAACTGTCTAATAGCAAAGAATGGAGTTCATGCACTCTTTGTATTAGGAGGTAGTAAATTCAATTTTAATTATTGTGAAATTGTTGGGTATGGAACGCAAGCAAATTCAACTCCGGCTTTAGCAATCAGAAATTATTATGATGAGAATAACACAACGATTGTTCGTGTCCTTCAAGAAGGTATTTTGAGCAACTGTGTAATGTATGGAAATCAATCTTCTGAAATCGCATTTGACACTTTGAATCCAAACAATGACCCATCATTAATTTCTCTAGACTTTAAAAATTGCTTAATTAAAAGAAGTTCAATCGGAATAGATAATTTTTATAACTCAGGGATGATTTGGAATCAAGAACCTCTTTTTGTTGACAATTCCGTAATGAATTTTCATTTTTATTCAAGTTCACCATTAAATAATTCAGGGATAGCTAATTCTGTTATTTCTGATTTAGATGGTAATAATCGTTCAATTTCAACTCCAGATATTGGTTGTTATGAAAATTAATAATTCAATTAATTAAAATGAAGGATATTAAAACTCAGGTAAAAGTAATTTGGTTTACGGGCCTATCAGGTGCTGGTAAAACAACACTTGCAAATGAATTTCAAAAATATCTTAACTCAAAAGGTTTTAATTCTCGAATACTTGATGGAGATGAATTAAGAAAAGGGTTGAATGATGGTTTGGGTTTTTCAGATAATGATCGTTCAGAAAACATTAGAAGAGCTGCTGAAGTAGCTAAATTGTTTATAGATTCTAATTTTATAGTTCTTTGTTCATTTATTACTCCCAAAAACAAAATGAGAGCATTAGCTAAAACTATTATTGGCGAAGATAATTATATTGAAGTATTCGTTGATTGTAGTCTAGAAGAATGTGAAAAACGTGACATAAAAGGATTGTACAAAAAAGTTAGGGAGGCAAAAATTTCTGATTTTACAGGTATAAGTTCTGATTTTGAAATCCCTAATTCTCCAGATATTATTTTAAACACAGAAAAAAATAATATCGAATTTTGTTTGAATCAATTAATAAGTAAAGTAAGACTTAGTTGAAAGTCTGTGAAATAAGTTTTTGATAAACACTCATACAATCGTTCAAAATATTTTCAGCATTCTGATCTAATATAATACTAGATTTTTCGCGTTTATTGAAAATTATAGAATTTGAAAATTCATAATCAATATTTACCTTTTTTGTAATTTTATTTAATGTTTCAGTTGGTTTTTGGCAAAGATCATCATAGTTTACAAAAAGAAAATCTTCTTTAGAATCTTTAGTTAAAACATATGAATAATAATTCAACCAAGAATTTAACCAATAGTGAATCTCTAAATTCGAAAATTTCTCAAGTGTATTATTTTTTAAATCAAATGGTTTTTGATTTAATCCAAATTCATAATGTCCAATCCAATTCATGTATTTTAATATAAATGGATTATCTATTTGTAATTTTGAAAAATGGATGTGTTGTTCAAGTAGGGATTGTGCATGTTCAAGTGGGGATCTAAAAGGTATAATGATTTTACATGAGTCAAATTGTTTTCTTAATGATTCAATTCTAAGAATAGAATTGTTATTTTTTGATATATATCGTAGAGATTGATTACTGAAATATTTTAAGCAAATTAATTCAGTGAAAATTTGATATTTAGTAAGAATCTCATCTGAAATATTATTCAACTTTAAAGAATCTTTATCGATATATTCGTTATTTAAAAAAACTTTCCAAAATACTTCATCGATAGCTTCAGGACTTTGATTATTAATAAATATCTTGTCTCCGTGCGCTCTTTCTTTTAATTCTGTTTGCATACTAATCCCGGTTAATTTTCGCCATAGGTTAGGGGCCAATACAAAAGGCATATCTTGATAGGTAAGCGTTGCGAATTTTTTAGTTTCGTATAGATGATTTAATATTGCGGTAGTTCCGCTCCTAGCTAATCCAGAAATAAAAACAGGATTTTTTCCTGCGGATTGTTGAATTTTATTTGAAGAATAAAAAAGAGTCCGATTAATTTCGAAAGATAATTCAGAAATAGTATTAGAACCTAGACTAATTGAGTGTAGAAAACGAGATAATCTATTGTATTTTTCTGAAATCATATTTGTTTAATATTATTAGAAATACTACAAAAGATATACTACTAATTAGTATACCTTTCCATTGAATCAGTATTAAATTGTAATCTGTCTTTTGGAAATAATCGTAGATAAAAATAAGCGCTAAAGGGATAAAAATGAATATGAACTTTATAAATAACACGATAGATGATAAGAATAATTGTTTTGAGTTTTTTAATAATATTTTTTGCTTTTCATCATCTGTAATTGAGCCATTTTTTAAAGTTGAATACGATTGTTTTTGAATTTTAAAAATCTTTCGAATACTAAAATTGATTTTAAATTTCTTAAATAGCAAGGAAGATATTAAAGTAAGAATTATTAGAATCAAATAAATCATTCGTTTTTATTTTTTGACTTAAAGTATCGAATTAATTTCTTAATAGGAAACCAGAGAATAGCAATCATTGAAATAACAAATGAAGATAGAATACCAATAATTACTGCAGCTGTTCCAGTTCCCATTCCAGGACCAATATATAAAAGCAAATTTTGCATATTATTCATTTTTCAAAAATGTAAATTTACTAAATTCTTCCTCAGTGATATATCTTGACCAACTAAACATACTGAGATGATCTTCATCGATTTTTTCAACATAAGTCCAAATTAGTCCTTTTTCATCTCCAAAAAGTAACCTTCCAACACAAGTTTCTTCAATAAAAACACCTTTTTTATCAATTACTTTAGATCTGCCTTCTAATATTGTTTGAATTTTATTTTTTGAAAATAGTTCATTATAATTTGTTGTTGTTTTATTTTTTTCAAAATCTACAATATAATGATGATTGGTTTTATTTATAAAATGATTGTTTTTAGATGTAAATTTTCCATCGATAATATCATTTCCAAATACACCAATTTGAGTAGAATTGATAATGTCAATGTCATGTTGTTTTAACCAAGGACCACTTTGTTTCCAAATAATTTTATTTTCATTTGGTCGATATAAAAAAATCATATTTCGATTTCTCAAGCTAATGAATAAATCACCTTTTTTCCAATACTTTGAGTTTGATAAAACTGGTTCGATATCATTTATATGGAAATAATCAATATTCCCTTTATTTATATCTTCTGAGCCAGTATTTGTTAGGATTTCTCCAATGTTAATTTTATTTTCAACTAATATTTCAAAAATTGATTTTTTAAATATTAGTTCACCAGTATTTCCATTGATTTTATAAATACAATCATCATTTAAATCATATTTAATTACATTTTTTTGTGAGCTATTATCACCACATGTCCAGTAATATATTTGATTTTCTTTCTCAATTGAATGATGTCTTCTCAAACGTGTTTTTTTCCAAATAAAATTAGAGTTTTTATCTACTTTATACAAACCACCGGCTCCAAATATTATCGACCCATCATTATTTAAAAAAGGGTGATAAATTCTTGTTGAATTTATTGAGAACTCAATTTTTCTATTTTTGACAAAGCTATTATTATATTCTGAGATTATTTGGTCGAGTGGAATATTCCATTTATATATTGTTTTACCAGATTTTACACTAACTAATTTGACAATTGATTTATCAAGATTTTTGTCCCAAACAGAAATTAAGATATAATCATTTGGGATGTTTTTTCGGTTATAAGTAAATCCATTCTTTAGATTAAATTCATTTTTAGTTAGAAATTGACATTCGTTTAGATCTTTAAAGTGGTATAGGTTTGAGGGTAAGCTTGCTAAAAAAGTGATTATATCTTTGGATTTTCCATTTACAGTATTTCCATCCAAATAAACATGTCTTGTAATTCCCATTAATGAAATACCTGCGAAAAAACAAATCCAAAAATAAAATAAATATTTAACAAGTTTTTTCATTGTTTGAGAACACCTTTTAGTAAATGTAAAGATATTACTTTAAACTAAAAAAGGGGCCAAAGCCCCTTAATTATTATTATTTTAATCAAAGATTATGCATTAATTAAGTTCATACCGTCTAAAACATTCATAACGTCTTTAACAGCTTTAGCAGACTCATCTAATAATGCTTTTTCTTCAGCATTTAAATCTAATTCAATGATTTTTTCGATACCATTTTTCCCTAATACTACAGGAACTCCTAAGTAAATATCTTTTAATCCGTATTCACCTGTTAACCAAGCACAAACTGGGAAAATTCTTTTTTGATCTCTAACGATAGCTTCAACCATCTGAGCAGCAGCAGCTCCTGGAGCATACCAAGCAGAAGTTCCTAATAATTTAACGATTTCACCACCACCAAATTTAGTTCTCTCGATGATTTCGTTTAATTTTTCTTCAGAAATTAATTCTGTTACCGGAATACCAGCAACAGTCGTATATCTTGGAAGTGGAACCATAGTGTCACCATGACCACCCATTAATACTGCTTGGATATCTTTTGGAGATACGTTTAATTCTGTTGCTAAAAATGCACGGTAACGAGCTGTGTCTAATACACCAGCCATTCCAAATACGTTTTTTGAATCAACTTTAGCTGTTAAATATGCACAATAAGTCATAACGTCTAAAGGATTAGAAACGATAATGATTTTAGCATTTGGAGAATACTTAACGATATTTTCTGTTACAGATTTTACAATACCTGCATTTGTAGCGATAAGGTCATCACGAGACATTCCAGGTTTTCTTGGTAAACCAGAAGTAATAACTACTACATCAGAATCTGCAGTTTTTGAATAATCATTAGTTGAACCAACAGTTCTTGAATCGTAAAGACCGATTGGAGAAGACTGCCAAATATCTAAAGCTTTACCTTCAGCAAATCCATCTTTAATGTCAAGCAAAACGATTTCGTTTGCAATCTCTCTATGAGCTAAAACATCAGCGCAAGTTGCTCCAACGTTTCCAGCACCTACTACAGTTACTTTCATGTGTTTAATTTATTACTTGATTTTTTAATTCAAAATATCGATTACGAAGTTAAACATTTTGTAGTATTTGTAGTATAATTGTGTGTAATTATTTATAAAAAGTTAAAATATTACTTTTTTTAGGCAACCAACAATTATTGTTTGCGTTTGTAATATATATTGATTGTGGAAAATAAAGAGAAGCTAAAAGAGATTATTGCAGGTTGCTTACAGAACAAACGTAAAGCACAGCAAGAGTTATTTCAGTTTTTTTATGGACGAATGTTAACTGTTTGTTTGAGATACACAAACGACAGAGATACAGCACAAGAAGTATTACAAGAAGGATTCATCAAGGTCTTTGAAAAGTTAAATACGTTTGATTATAATGGTTCATTTGAAGGTTGGGTAAGAAGAATTTTTGTAAATACTTCGATTGATTATATCCGAAAATCTAAAAAAGATCCATTTTTAACAGATAATGATAATGATTTTAAATTAGGTGCTGAAAACTTAATGGAAGATCAGGAGGAAATGGAAGTTGTTAATTTGAAAGCAGAAATTGCTTTGGATGCTATACAACAACTTTCTCCAGCTTATAGATCTGTTTTTAATCTTTACGTTTTAGAGGATTATTCACACAAAGAAATCGCTGAAATATTAGGGATAAGTGAGGGGACTTCTAAATCAAACTTATCAAAAGCGAAGGTGAATCTTCAAAAAATATTAGAACAAAAATTTGCTAACATACGAGAATGAATATGAACTTAGAAAATAACATAAAACAAAGCTTAAAAAACTTTGAAATGCCTTATGATCAAAAGGCTTGGGAGGCTCTGAGTCAAAAATTAGATGCAAAAATGCCTACAGATAATCCTAATTTTAGAAAAATCAGCTTTAAGTACTTTGTTGCAGCTGGAGTTCTTTCAGTTGTTGCGATTACTCTTTTGTTAATAAATTATACAAACTCTAATGAATCAAAATTAAATGATGTTTCTCAAAATGGAAAAACAATTCAAATTCAACCAACTAATACTATTGAAAAGGTTAATGAACAAGAAATAAAAAATAATAAAACATCAACGATATCTGACACATCAGTTACTAAACAAATTAGTAAAGAACACGTTGAAAAAACAGAACTAGAAATAATTAATCAAGATAAATTAAATCAAAATATAGGATTGGTCTACAAAGCGAGTATTCCTGCTACTTCATCTTTAAAACCTGCATCGACTAAATTTCATATTCCTACCATTCAAGATGTTTGTGTAAATGAAAAATTGAAAATTGAAAATACAAATAATGAAAATTTAATAATTATTGCACCTAATAAAAAGCAAACAATTGTTGAATCAAACAAAGCATTAAATTTCATTCCAACTGCTGAAGGCGAATATCAAATAGCTCATATTGTGAATGAAAAACTTATTGTCGAAACTTATTTTAACGTAAAAGCAAATCAAACAGCTGAGTTTATTATTGATAATGAAAATTCTTTTAACGAGAAAGAATTGCCAACAGTTGTTTTGAAATCGACCTCAGTTGGTAATGACTATAATTGGATGATTGATGGTAAACTATTAAATTCTAATTCAAAAGAAATAGAAGCGTATTTATATAAAAAAGGTAATTACACTGCGACTTTAATTCTGACACATCAAAATGGATGTAAGTCAAAAGAATCTAAATCGATTCGAATAGTAAAAGATTATAATTTATTGGCAGTAGATGCATTTGAACCAATGAGTTCTAATTCAAAGTTGAATTCATTTATTCCATTTGCACTTACTAAAAGAGATGTTCGTTTTACAATGATTATTTATGATGTAAATGGAAATCAAGTATATAAAACAAGTGATGCAAATGAACCTTGGAATGGTTTTGATTCTAGAACAAATGAAACAGTTAAATCTGGATCAATGTATGTATGGAAAGTAATGATTGATAATCCGGAAGAAGGCGAAAAAGGTCAATACGGAGGAAGTGTGATTATAAGATAATTTCAGGATTTGAATTTTTAAATTCGACTAATTTAGCTTCTAACTTCATTCTGGTTTCAATTGTTTCTTTTGATTCAGAATGTAAGTACTTATGAGATATTTGTTTTTTTAAAGTATTGATTTCATTTACTAATGAATTTGTTTTTATATCAAAAAAACCATATTTAATCTTACTCCAAATATATTCTACAGCTTCATCTGACGGATGTATTAAATCTGACTTAAAGAAGCGATAATCTCTCAATTCATCAATCATGATTTCATATGAAGGAAAGTAATTCGAATTTACATTTTCATTAATTTGTCTAATAGATTCAATTAGAATTGATTTACTTTGATTATTTTCAATTAATCCATCTTTAATATGTCTTACAGGACTTACTGTAAAAATGATTTGAATAGTTGGGTTTACTTGCCTAATTTGTTCGATTGTATTTTCCCATCTACTTACGATCAAATCAATAGGTGAAAGCTCCTTCCTAAAGTGATTTGAAGGCATTTTATGACAATTTGCAACTAAACCTGTATTATCAGTTGTATCATTTAGTATATATCCCCAAGCTGAACCAAAGGTAATAAATATTGTATGTGATGATTTTAGCCAATCTAGGAAATTACATCTGATTTCACTAAGTTTTTTATTGAAATCATTAATATCGAAATCATAAATCAAACTGCTTGCATCCCAACTTAGAAAAATATCTTTTCGTTGGAAAATCCGCTCAGATGTTTGATTTGTATCGATACAATTATCTATGAATTTACTTAATAAAATTGGATTGAAAATAGTACCAAAAGGATTCGCTAATGTTTTAAATCCATGATAGCTAAATTTTGAACTTATTTCATCAGAAAAGCAACTTCCTAAAAATAATACTTGTTTTTCATGATTGATATAATGATAGGATTTTTTATGTTCAAAATTTAATTTAAAATCCATTTTTTAAAAGAATTTATTACGTCTAATAATATGATCAATAGGTATATGAATCGTACCAAACATTTCATGTGAACTTAACGAATCTATAGCAAAACCAATTTTAGTGCCTTTTTGTGACCAAATCCCATGATTTTTATTACTCATTACTTGTTTTGGATAACTCTCTCCTGAAAAAAACAATAGTGAATTAGTTTTTTTTACGAATGATAGAGGGGGAGATGCTAAAAATTGAAAATGATTTTGATGTTTAGTTAGAATTCCTTTTGCAAATAATTTGTTAATCAAATTTGTTGAATTTTGATTAACAGAAAGTAATAATGAAAAACCAGGTATTTTTTCTTCTTTAACACTCTTAACTTCTGTGACATTGAATTCTTCATCCATTACTGACTCAATATAAGTTTCATGAAGTATTGCTATTCCACCTTGTGTAAAACATAAATCGCCTTCCCAAGCATCTAAAAACTCTTTCGTTGGAAAACTAATTTTCTTACCTAGATTAACTAAGAATTTGTGTATAGGATCATTATTAGCATTTCTCAATTTCGAAATATCAATATGAATGTTTAATTGTTTGACAACAGAATTTGATGAAGACAACTCAATTCCGGGTTTCTTCAGTTTAATATTTAAAGGTTTTTTGTTCTTGAAATAAGATAATAGACTAAAACTAGAAGAATCACTATTATGAGCAAACAGAGCAGTTTCTAGCCCTTGATCTTTTAATTTTTTCCAATTTGAATAAATAACTAATTTTTCATCTTTAAAATGTTTTTCTTTTAGGAATGCTTTCCAACATTTTTTAATACCACCTTTTTTTGCATTTAAGATGTGATTGTAGTTTTTTGAAAATTCTGTTCCCTTGTATAGAAAAAGCCAATTTTTATCATACGTCAAATACCCTTTTTCTTTCGTGTATTTATAAACTTTTTGTTCATTCCAAAGTGTGTCTTTAATATCTATGAATTTGCTAATTCGTTGTATTCCTGGAAGTACCTTGCTGCTATCGGTTACTTCTAACATTATTCCCCAATTTCCATTTTCATTTGCGAAAATATAAATAGGTTTTTGAAGATTCAAACCATAACTTTTCCCTTGACCTAGTAAGAATTCATAAGAGAATAAGTCTCTAAAAGGGACTTTGTGATAAAACAACATTTCATTTGTTTCTTTAGCAACATCAAGAATATAGCAACGTCCTAAAAAGTCAGCTTCAGGCAGCCTGTCTTCTATCGAAGGTTTTTCGTAGAAGCCATTAAAGTATGGTCTCAAAAAAAGAATACTTGCTAAAGTAGTCGCAAGAATAATTAAGAAAGTTGTTTTACGAAGAAAGATCTTAATTCTCCTTCGTAAGTTTTTACTTAGAAATGACATAAATGCTATTTATCAAATCAAGAATATATTTGCCAGAATTTTCATATTGTCCAGTAAATCCATAAGTGATGTCAAAAGAAGTGTTTTTGATCGTTGTCTTAGAAGATGTCAATTCCATTACACCTGTTTTTCCTCTCATAGCATCTAATAGATCATTTTGTTCACTCGTAAACATTCCCCTTGGTAATTTATCTATAACTTTGCTCCAATCAATATAAGCGTATGCAAATCCACTTTTTTTATTCTTTTTAGCAATATCTCCAGATAACGCTTCTTTACCATATCCATTAGAATGATTTTTTGCCATATCCTCATCATTTGTAAATATGAATAAACCATTTTTATTTATCATATAAAGAGGAACTGATTCAAGTATTACATTATCAAATTTCCAATAGTTTCCATAGTTTTTACATTGAGACGTAATTCTTGAAATATGATTTAATATTAATTCTGGAATATCTTTTCGATCAGTTGATACACCTATGGCAAATAGTGGCATATCAACCTCTTGTTCAACTTCTTTTTCTTCATAATTTAAATTTTCATCATAAGTATATTCAATTTTTGTTGTTTTCACTTTTTTTATTCCATTAAAAGTTCCGAAAACACTTCCCTTGTATGTACCAAATAATGCATCTTTATCAACGAATTCATTTAATAATTCAAGAGTTAATAGTGTAGAAGAAACACGTGCATTCTTCTCTTTTTGTAATATTGGGATAATGATTTTATAAGCCTGCTCATATGCTTCTTTTAAATTGACATTGTAAGTGAAATGAGCAGAATTATTCTGAGGTATGTATTTGAATACATTTTTATCAAATTTGGCATTGTTCATTTTTTGATAAATTGAACCAAGAGCTTGACCGTAATTAGCCGTTAATTTTAATTCGATATTATTTTCATTCAAATAAATGTCACCAAGCATTATATTTCCTGTATAAAGGGCATTGAATTCTTCGTACATACTTGGGAACATTGATTGGAAATACCAAAATCCTTGAGCTTTCTTGAAATTTCTTGAATTGTCTAAGTAGAAAATACCTTCTGTTTGATGAGTTAATTGATCAGCAAAACTAGAATCTTGATTTTTTAGGTTTATGTTTTTAGTGAAAAGTTCATCGCAAATTTCAAATAGGTATTGACGTTGGAATTCTAATTGAATGCTATCTCTTAATTCTGAATAATTTTTTTGTCCCGGATCTTCAACTACAACAGGATATTCAGGTTCATTGAATTCCAAACCTTCAGTGTCTTGTTTTATCTCTTCATTATTGTCTTCATCAAATTCTTTTTCATCAAGAACTTCCTCTTCTATACCAAAGCCTTCTTCATCTATTATCAAAGTATTTCCTCTAGCAATCCAAACAGAATCTGTGTATTTACTTATTTTTTCTTCTGTAGGATCTACACGAATCAAAACTCCGACATTTCCTTTAATTAATAAGTGGTTGAAATATGAATTGTAATATTCTACACCAGGTATTTGACTGTCGACTAAATCAAAATCATCAAAAGTTGAAAATAACTGTTTTTTACTTTTAATTCCAAATGTAAATCCAGATACTTCAAAATCTTTTCCTCTTCCATAAAATACATTTAATTTAGAATCAAAATCAATACCTGAATCTTTTAACGTTTTACCTGAAGTAGAACCATCAAACAATTCAGATTGAACCTCTTCCATAAATTCATAACGGACCAATTCGTCCATTGAAATTTTTTGAAGTATAGAAATATTATTTAAACTGAAAACTGTAACGGCTTCTTTAGGAATAAAATCCTCAGAACGTTGATTAAACGCATAAAATGAAGTGAGTACAAATACAATTGTAAAAAGTACTTGATTGAATGATTTAATATATATTATTGAATGTTTTTCCATGAAAAGTGAATGCTTAAAATCTAATCTTTTTTCAAAGGACTAAGATAGATTGTATTTTCTAATAAATTGATGTTTTGTAATAAAGAATAGGTATTAGTTTGAAGCATTATCGCTAATTTACTTGGCGCTAATTTAGCATTTATATTTAGTGATTTTTCAATCGGACGATCAAAACGAGTTACAGATGTATACTTTCCTTGTTTTAATCGTTCAATTTCATTTTCTGTTAAGTTTTTTGACTTATTAATCGTATAATCGGGGATGTTTCGGATCAGTTTCTGACCATCCCAAATGATCCAGTTTTCAGATAATTCTTTGATATTGTAATCTAATTTTTCTTCTATGATTACTTGGTGAACAGCATCTTGTAAAGCTGAAACTGAAGTAAAATCACATTTAATCTTAAAAATATAATCGGTATAATTACTTTCAATCGTTAAATTTGATATGCCAGGTTTTAATTCAAATTTTGATTTAAAATGATTTATTTTTTGCTTGATTTCTTCAATAGAAGGTACTTTTTTTCCGTCCAAACTGTCAAGAGCTAAAACAGAATTAATTTTAATTTTGCTTGCACTAAGGTTTATCGTATATTTAAAAGAACCAGTTCCATCAGAATTCATTGTCAAATCATCAATAATTTCAATGCAAGAACTCATTGAGAATATCGTAATAATCGAAAGGATGTAAATCATTAATTTCATAAGTACAAATTTAGCTAAAAGGAAGTTTCAAAAACAATACCAAGAAAATTTAGTTTTTCTTAACATATCAACATTCAGTATGAATTTCTTATTTTTGAAATATGTTATCTAAAAATAGAGCAATTGTATCTGTAACAAACGATTTATATACGGATCAGCGTGTACATAAAATTTGTTTGTTTTTAGAAGAACAAGGATACCAAGTACTTTTGTTAGGAAGAAAAAGAAAATCAAGTTTACCATTAGAGTCAAGATTATACAAAACAAAGCGAATGAACTTGTTTTTTGATAAAGGAGCGATGTTTTATGCAGAGTACAATTTGCGTTTGTTTTTGTTTTTATTTTTTAAAAAGGGAAATCTATTTGTTTCAAATGATTTAGATACACTTTTAGCTAATTACTGCGCTTCTATTTTAAAGTTAAAAACTAGACTAGTTTACGATTCACATGAATATTTTACAGAAGTTCCTGAATTAGTCAATCGACCGAAAATCCAACGAGTATGGGAAAAGATTGAAGAACGAATATTTCCCAAATTAGAAACAATTTATACTGTTAATTCATCAATTTCAGAATTATATAAACATAAATACAATAAAGATTTATTCGTCGTTAGAAATATTTCAATGCTTTGGAAACCTGAAACTTTAAAATCTAAAGAAGAATTAAATATACCTTTAGATAAAAAGATTATTATCCTTCAAGGTGCTGGAATTAACATTGATAGAGGAGCAGAAGAAGCTGTTGAAGCAATGAAACTAATTGAAAATGCAATCTTATTATTTGTTGGAGATGGAGATGTTATTCCCTATTTAAAGAAATATGTTGAAGAAAATAATTTGACTAACAAAGTGATTTTTATCGGAAGAAAACCATATCTGGAGATGATGAATTACACTTTTCATGCAGATTTAGGTTTAACCCTGGATAAAGCGACTAATATTAATTATAAGAATTCACTTCCTAATAAAGTATTTGATTACATACATACTGAAACACCAATTGTTGCAACACCAATTTATGAGGTGAAAAGGATAATTGAAAAATACAATGTGGGAAAAATTTTAGAAGATTTTAATTCGAAAAATTTAGCGAGTTTAATTAATTCCATCCTTTCAAATGAGCTTTTACTTAAAGAACTAAAAGCAAACTGCAAAATTGCTCGTGATTTTGAAAATTGGGAAAAAGAAAAAGAAGTATTAAAACAAATTTACCCAAAAGTTGGATAGAGTAAAGTTACATATCGTTTCGTTTGATGTCCCTTATCCAGCTAATTATGGTGGTGTGATTGATGTTTTTTATCGAATTAAGTCTTTATCTGAGTTAGGTGTTGAGATATATTTACACTGTTTTGAATATGGAAGAGGTGAAGCTATTGAGTTAGAAAAATATTGTAAAAAAGTTTATTATTACTCACGTAAAAAATCAATTTTCGATTTATTTAGTAAGATTCCGTTTATCGTAAAATCAAGAATAAATGAAGATTTAGCCATTCGTTTAAACGAAAATGATTTTCCAATTTTGTTTGAAGGGTTGCATACTACAAGCTATTTAAGTAAGCTAATTAATAAAGATAGATTGACATTTGTCAGAACACATAATATTGAACATGAGTATTATGATGCACTTTCGAAAAAATCAAATGGTTTTAAAAAACTGTTTTTTAGTTTAGAAGCAAAGAAATTAAAAAGATTTGAAATGCAATTAAAATTAGCGAAGCAGCTTTTATGTATTACAAAATCAGATTTAGATTATTTTCAAAATATTAATAAACATTCTTTTTTATTGCAACCTTCATTTGAACAAAAACAAATTCAACAATTTGAATTAGCTAATTATGCTTTGTTTCATGGTAACTTAAGCGTAGAAGAAAATGAAGAGGCAGCTTGTTGGATCATTGAAAATGTGTGGAGTAATCATTTGAATTTACCTTTAATAATAGCAGGAAAAAATCCATCTAAAAAACTGAAAGAGATTTCAATGAAATATGAAATTCAATTAATTGATTCACCGGAAGAAGTTGAAATGAATTCATTAATCGAAAATGCATCAGTTCATGTTTTATATTCTTCTCAATCCACAGGTATAAAATTAAAATTGATTGCTGCTTTACAAACAAATGGTATTGTTCTTTCAAATTATAATCTGGTAAATGGTTCTAATCTTGAAGAGTATTGTGTAATCGCAAATGATTCGAATACATATCAGCAAGTTCTTTTGAATTTGGAAAATTATATATTAACTGAAAAAGATAAAATTAAACGTAGACAGTTGTTTGAAACCAAATTAAATGTTAATTTAAATAATCAATTAATTGTAGAATTAAGTAAAAAGTATCAATGAAAGATCCAATATTAATAGAAGAAATAATCAAACTTGCTCTAGCATTATTGTTTGGAGCTATTATCGGAGCAGAGAGAGAGTATAAAAGTAAAGCTGCCGGTTTTAGGACTGTTATTTTAATTACTGTTGGATCAACTCTTTTTACTATTGTTTCAAATGTATTAGGTGCAGAAGGACGAGTTGCATCCAATATTGTAACAGGTATTGGGTTTTTAGGTGCCGGAGCTATATTTCGTGAGGGAGTGAATGTTAAAGGGTTGACAACGGCAACAACTATTTGGATTTCAGCAGCAATCGGAATGGCCATTGGAATAGGTAAATATGATTTTGCTTTTGCAGCTTTACTTATAGTTATGTTGGTATTATTAAGTTTTACTTGGATACAAAAAAAGATTGAAAGAACAAATAAAGTTGAGACATATCATATCACGATAGATGATAATAAAACGACTAACAAAGATGCTTTAAAAGATATTTTCATCTCTTGTGGGTTGGTTTCAAAATGTACAAAACAGATGAAGAGTCATAATACTCAAACATTTATTTATTCTGTACAAGGACCAGCTAAAAATCATTCTAACTTAATAAAAATATTATTTGATACTGAATTTATTGCTTCATTTGAGTCATAAAGCAGTTATTACAATTCATAGTTCATATTCAACAATTCAACAACTTTATCCAAATTAAATACATACAATGTTTCTAGATTTGTTTTGTATTAAATTTTATTTCAAAATGCGTTTAACAACTTTACTTTTAGCAATAACAAGTTTGATAAGTTCAACTTTATTGTTTTCACAAGAATCTACTCAATCAATTAAAGGGACAGTGCTTGATAAGCAATCATTAACATCATTACCAAATACAATCATTCGAGTAATTGGTTCTGATACTCTTTTGAATGCACAAACTGATATAGATGGAAAATATATCATTACTGGAGTAAAGCCTGGCAGATATGATGTTCAGGCAAATTTTGCAGGATACAAATCGATTACCTTGCCAAATATTATTGTAACAGTGGGTAAGGAGGTAATTGTTGATATTTCTTTAGAAGAAAATATTAATTCAATTTCAGAAGTTGTAATTTCTGGAAATAAAAAGAATGAAACAATAAATGAATTGACAACCGTTAGTGCGAGATCTTTTAGTACTGAGGAAGTGAATCGATTTGCAGGTGGTCGATCGGATCCATCAAGAATGGCTGCTAATTTTGCGGGTGTTAGTTCTCCTGATGATTCAAGAAATGATTTAGTTATTAGAGGGAATTCACCTGTTGGAGTGTTGTGGAGAATAGAAGGATTAAACATTCCAAATCCAAATCACTTTTCTACTATCGGTACAACTGGGGGGCCGGTAAGTGCATTAAATACAAATGTTTTAAAGAATTCAGATTTTTTCACTTCAGCTTTTCCTTCGGAATATGGAAATGCAACTGCAGGCGTTTTTGATTTAGGTTTTAGAAAAGGAAATGCAGATAAGAGGGAACACACATTTCAGTTAGGAGCATTAACAGGCTTGGAAGGCGTTACGGAAGGACCGTTGAGAAAATCTAAAGGTTCATCTTATTTAATTGCTTATCGCTATTCATTCACAGAATTTGCTCAAAAAGCAGGGATCCCAATTGGAACAACAGCAACACCTTTTTACCAAGATATCTCTTTTAAAATCAACGGGGGAAATACCAAACTAGGTAAATTTGTGTTATTTGGCATTGCAGGAAAAAGTAAAATTAATTTTTTACATGATAAAATTGATAGTACAGATTTATTTGCAAACCCAGTTAGAGATAGTTATTTTACTAGTAATATGGCACTTGTAGGTGTTAATCATTTCATTCGTGTAAATCCAAAGTCATATTTTAAAACAATTATTGGAGCAACTTTCTCATCTTCAGTTTACAACGAGGATTCTATCAATAAGCAAACCAATGAAATAAAGAGAATTTTAGAAAATAAAACGACGCAAATTAGATATACATTGAATAGTTCGTTTAATACCAAAATAAATTCAAAATTATTCCTGAAAGTTGGTGTGTTGACTGAAGTAATGAATTTGAATCTTTATTACAGAAGTAAATATTATACACCTGATTGGAAACAAATATGGGATTTTAATGATTACACTTCTTTGCTACAAGGATATGCGCATCTGAAGTATTCAATTTCTACACGATTTACTTTAAATGCAGGTTTACACACTCAATATTTAGTTTTAAATAAATCTTCAGCAATAGAACCTAGGGTTGGTTTGAAATTTCAGGTTAATGAAAAAAGTAACTTAAGCTTTGGTTATGGATTACATAGCCAAATGCAACCAACAGATTCTTATTTCTTCAGAACACTTTTAGCGGATGGAACATATGTTCAATCAAATAAAAACATGGGTTTTACTAAAAGTCATCAATTGGTACTTGGATATGAATTATTTCCAGTAAAAAATTGGAGAATAAAAGCGGAAACGTATTACCAATTTATTTTTAATGTTCCTGTTACAGAAACAGCAAGTGCATATTCGATGTTGAATGCAGGAGCTAGTTTTTTTCCAAATGAAACATCTTATCTTAAAAATACAGGTACAGGAAGAAACTATGGAGTTGAGTTAACGGTTGAAAAATTCTATAGCAAAGGTTTTTACACGTTGATAACAGGTTCTTTATATGAATCTAAATATACTGGAAGTGATGGTGTAGAAAGAAATACAGGCTTTAATGGGAGATTTGTATATAATGTATTAGCCGGAAAAGAATTTAAAGTTGGAAAAGAAAAACGTAATTCTTTTACAACGGATATTAAGTTTACACAAGCAGGAGGAAGATATTATACTCCGGTTGATTTAGAGGCTTCACAATTGATTAATTTTCAAGTTCTGAAAGATGATCAATTTGCCTTTTCGATGCGAAATCCTAATTTCTTTCGTTTAGATTTTAAGGTTGGATTTACAATGAATAGTAAAAAACGAAAAGTTTCTCAATCGATATATTTGGATATACAAAATGTTACAAATCATAAAAATGTTTTTGCTCAAAGATACAATCCTTTGACTGGTAAAATAAATACAGCATATCAAATTGGTTTATTCCCTAACTTTGTTTATAAAGTTCAATTTTAAATTACTAAAAATTGTTTTCAAATAAGAATCGCATATGAATAGAAGTAAGAAAAGGTTTATATGGATGTTCATTTTAGGTTCAATTATTACTTATTTATTAGACTTTTTATTAAAAGATTATGAAATTAGGCCTGAAAGAAATCGTTTTTTAGATTTATTTATGTCTATACTGATTACGATCTTAATTTGGGAAGGGAATTTAAGACTTGATCATTTTTTAAATTTAAAATTAGAATGGCAAAAAGTTCCTAAAAAACGATTCGTTATACAGTTTTCATTAGCATTAACGTATAGTTTTTTGATCATTTATTTGTCGATGTATACATTCAATTCGTTTGTATGTAAAATTCCCGATGCCAGACAGTCAATGTTTTTGACTACTTCAATAACTGTTGGATTATTAATTACGATTATTATTTTGTCTATAGAAATAGGTTTTCAATTTTTTAAACAATGGAAAAAATCGTTAATTGAAATTGAAGAATATAAGACAGAATCTGTATCAGCTCAATTACAAAATTTAAAAAGTCAATTAAATCCACATTTTTTATTTAATAATTTAAGTGTACTTTCTTCTTTAGTATATTCAAATCAAGATAAAGCAGTAGAATTCATTAATCAATTGTCAAAAGTATACAGATACATATTGGATAATAATAATACAGAATTAATATCTCTAAAAGAAGAATTAAAATTCATGGAATCATATTTTTTCTTATTGAAAATAAGATTTGGGGAGAATATTATCTTTGATATCCAATTGAAAGATGAGGATTTATCATTTAAAATTCCACCACTGTCTTTACAGATTTTATTGGAAAATGCAATTAAACATAACGAAATTTCATCTAATTCACCTTTAAAAATTAGTTTGAGTATTAAAAACGAAATGCTTCAAATTTGTAATAATATTCGACTAAGGCCAATTTATGAGCCAAGTTCAAAGATGGGTATTAAGAATATTGAAAGTAGATATCTTTTTTTTACGGATCAAAAAATTGAAATCATTGATGATAATGATTTTTTTTGTGTCAAATTACCTTTATTAACTGTGAAATGAGAGTTGTAATCATTGAAGATGAAAAATTGTCAGTAGATTATTTAGTTAATCTCCTTTTCAAAATTGATCAAAATATTAAAATCATAAATGTTTTTGAATCAGTAAAAGAATCAATTATCGCATTTAATAATGGAATAGAAGCAGATTTATTATTTGTAGATATTCATTTATCTGATGGAATTAGCTTTGATATTTTTTCAAAAGTAAAAGTGAATTCACCTATTATTTTCACAACTGCTTATGATGAATATGCATTAAAAGCATTCAAATTAAATAGTATTGATTACTTGCTTAAACCACTTGGTATTGATGAGGTTAGGCAAGCTATCAAGAAATTTGAAAGATGGAATAAATATAGTGAAATTAATTTTGAAGCAATTTCAAATGCTTATTTAGCAGAATCTAAACAATTCAAAAATCGCTTTATTGTTAAGTTAGGAGATTCTATATCTTCTATTCAAATTGATGAAATCCAATATTTTATTTCTGAAGAAGGAGTTGTATTGCTAGTAACTAAAAATAATAAGCGATTTATTATTGATTATAATCTAGATGAATTAGAAGTATGTTTAAATTTTGATCTATTCTTTAGGATAAATAGGAAGACAATAATTGCAATGTCAAGTATAGAAAAAGTTAATTCCTATTTCAATAGTCGTTTAAAAGTGAAAGTATTGAATTTGATTGAAGATGCTTCTATAATAAGTAGAGATAGAGTTTCAGAATTTAAAAAATGGTTAGATGGAACTATTCGAACATAAAAAAAGGAACAATAAAATTGTTCCTTTTTTTTGTCAATTTAAAATATTAGTTTTTAGGAGCTTCTTCTGTTTTAACTTCTTGAGGTAAAACTGTTCCTTTTATTGTTAAAATAATTGGTTCAGTTTGAACATTTGTAGTAACAGTGATTGTTTTTGTAAATTGACCAACTCTTTTTGTGTCATATTTTACAGCAATTTCACCTTTTTTCCCTGGTTGAATTGGTTCTTCAGGTTTAGCAGCATTTGTACAACCACAACTTGTTTGAACATTTTGAATTAAAATTGGAGTTTTTCCAGTGTTTTTGAATTCAAAAATAAATAAGTCTTGAGAATCATATTTAACTTCAGGACGCTCAATAACTTCATTTTTGAAAACAATTGCTTTTTCTGTTTGAGCATCTTTAGATTCAGCTTTTTCAGATTCAACTTTTTCAGTCTCTATTTTTTTATTCTCTTTCGAAGTTTCTTTTTTCTCTACTACTTCTTTTTTATTAGTAGCTTCCTGCGCATTGATATTTAATGATAATGCTAACATTGAAATTGATAATAATATAACTTTCATAATCGATTTTTTTTTTAACAAGGTTACAATAAAAATTTTAATCTATAAATTGTTTTAACAAAAAATTTTACAAATACTATACCAAAAACGAATCATCTTTAAAATAGTTGCTTATTACATCTATTATTGATGGGTAAGTATTCATTATTATTATTTCTTTTATTTCTTTTTTTGTGAACCATTTAACTTCAGAAATACCTTCGTCTAATTGAGGAGTTAGTTTTTCATTTCCTTCATAATCTAAATTATACCAAAATGTCTTTTTGATTGTAGGTTTTCCCTTATAAAGATAAGTGTGATAAGTAATACAATTAAAATTAGTTATTTTGGGTTTTGAAATACCACATTCCTCTTCGATTTCTCGAATTGCTCCCAATTCTGAATTTTCATTTTCATCTAATTTCCCTTTAGGAATATCCCAATAACCATTTCTTTTTATGAATAAAAAGTTATTTTTCTTTCTAACAATTCCACCAGATGCTTCTACAAAATCAAATTTTTTGAAAATTTTGAAAAAAGCTTTTTCAGGATTTGGATAAATAACATAGATCGGTAATTTAATATTAGTGTCTGAAAAACAGTTGAATATTAATTTCCGAAGTCCTTTTAATTTTTTTGTTTTAATTATTAATCCTTCTAAAGAATTAATTTCTTCATTATCTAAGATGAAAACAGCTCTATTTTCAATAAAAACTTTGTACATTTGCCGTATGATTTTGAATAGCGAAAAAGCGTTAAAGGTAGCAGAATTTTTATTACAAATAAAAGCTGTTAAGTTAGAACCCAATAATCCTTTTACTTGGGCTTCAGGTTGGAAATCTCCGATTTATTGTGATAATCGTGTAACTCTTTCATTTCCAAATATTAGAACTTTTATTAGACAAGGATATGCAGAGTCAATACTAGAGAAGTTTGGAAAGCCGGATATTATTGCAGGAGTAGCTACAGGAGGCATTGCTCAAGGTGCTTTAGTCGCTCAGGAATTAGGAGTTCCTTTTATATATGTTCGAAGTTCTGCAAAAGAGCATGGAATGGGAAATCAAATAGAAGGTTTCTATGAAGAAGGTAAGAAGGTTGTTGTTATTGAAGATTTAATTTCAACAGGAGGTAGTAGTATCAAAGCTATAGAGGCACTAAAATCAGCTGGTTTAGATGTTAAAGGATTAGTAGCTATCTTCACTTATGGATTTGAGCAAGCTAAAATTAATTTTGAAAAAGCCGAATGTCCTTTTATTACATTGACTTCTTATGATATTTTAATTGAACAAGCATTGAAGCAAGATTTTATTACAGTTAATGATTTAGATTCATTGAGAGAATGGAAGGAAAGTCCTGATACTTGGAAAAAATAAATCTATGATTTTAAAAAGTACAACCGTATTAATTGATGCGAATCAAGAAACAATTTTTAGTTTTTTATCTGATTCATGCAATTTAGTTCATATTTTACCTAAAGAAAATATTTCTGATTGGAAGGCTAACTCAACTGAATGTTCATTCAAAGTTCAGGGTGGAGTAATTATTTCATTAATACAAGATGGGTTTGAAGATAAATCAAAAATATTTATGAAATCTGGTGAAAAGTCACCATTTCCGTTTAAATTAACTTTGCATCTCGAGAAAATTGAAAATCAAACTCAAGGATATATTGAATTTGATGGAGAATTAAATAAATTTTTAAAAATGGTGGTAGAGAAGCCTTTGACAAATCTTTTTAATTATATGTCGGAGAAACTTAAAACACATTTCGAGAATTAAAATGTATTTCCTTTAAATTATATTCTTTAATTTTATTTTCTTTCAAAACTTCTAATAGTCCAAGTTCGGAGACTCCAACAATTTTTCCTGAAAAATCCCCATCTTTATCATTGAATGTTGAGTTTGTATTTAATAACCATAGATTATTAAGATATTCTTCTTTTAAATTTGTGTAATTTTCATATTCTAATTCAGTAAATAATTGATTCATTTCGTTTATAAGCATTAGTAATAAATGATGAATTGGAGTATATTCTGCTATTTCATTATAAACACTAGTAGCATTTAAATCACCAAATTCCTTTTGATTAGTATTTAATCCAATACCCACAATACTATGTTCAATTTTCGCGCCTATTAATTGATTTTCAATAAGTATTCCTGAAATTTTTTTTGAGTTTATTAAAATATCATTTGGCCATTTAATTTTTGCTTTAATTCCCTTTTTATGTAACAATCTAATTACGCTTAAAGAGGTGAAAATTGTCAAGTAAAATTGTTTGTGTACTGACAGATTAGCAGTCTTCAAATAGAAGCTTGTTATTATGTTTTCTCCTGGTTTTGAGATCCATATATTGCCTCTTTGCCCTTTGCCTTCAGTTTGATCATCTGCCATAATTACCGTTCCGTGTTCAATTTGTTTAGTTAACACCAAATTGGCAACATAATTGTTGGTTGAATCAACACAATCGAGATGAATAATTTTTTTTCCGATCATTTTATTTTTGAAAGGTTAAAAGAGTTTAAAATTTCGATAAAATTAAAATTAAAAGTTAGATTTGTAAGTATAAAAAAATTCGATGTATAAAAAACAAAATAATTCAGATTCACAAGTATTATGCAATGCTGTTGTAGAAGGTATGCAAGAAATGAAAGCACAGGAAATTGTCGTTTTAGATTTAAGAGAAATTTCAGGTGCTGTAGCTGACTTTTTTGTTATTTGTAGTGGTGAATCATCTACTCAAGTTGAAGGTATAGCATCGTCTGTAATGAGATATACTCGTCAAGAATTACAAGAAAGACCATGGCATACAGAAGGTAAAGGTAATAGTGAATGGGTTCTAGTTGATTATGTATCTGTTGTTTGTCATGTTTTCTACAAAACTGCAAGAAGTTTTTATGACTTAGAAGATTTATGGGCTGATGCTAAAAGAACAAATATTCCTAATTTAAACTAATTAAACAAAATGTCAGAAGAAAAAAATAAAAAGAAAAATCCGTTTTCAATTTATTGGATTTATGCAGCTATAGGTATAGCGATTATTGGTTTTCAGTTGTTTATGAGTTCATCCTCAACAGCTACAATTAATAATCAGCAAACTTTTTTCCAATTAGCTGAAGATGGTTATATTTCTAAAGTTTACATAGTAAATAGAGTTAGAGCTGATTTTCAATTAAATAAAGATGGTGAAACATTTGTCAAAAAAACTAAAGCAGGTGAAATCAAAAGAATGAGTGAAGCATTTTCTAATAATAAAAATATTAAACCCACTTTTGAATTAGAATTAGTTACTGTAGAAAATTTCATCAATAAATTAGATAAAATAAATCAAAAACTCGAGAAATCGAACAAAAATCAAGTCGCTTTTAGTTCGAAAACAGAACATGATTATTTAGGTAGTATAGTAGGATTCTTATTACCCATTGCTTTGTTAGTTTTGATTTGGTTATTTGTCATGAGAAGAATGACTGGTGGTTCTGGCGGAGGCGGAGGCGGTGGCCAAATTTTCAATATTGGAAAATCAAAAGCCAAAGTATATGAAAAAGGAAAATCTACTAACATTACTTTTCAAGATGTTGCAGGTTTAGCAGAAGCAAAAGTTGAAATTGAAGAAATTGTAGAGTTTTTAAAAAACCCTAAAAAATATACAGAATTAGGCGCTAAAATTCCAAAAGGAGCATTGTTAGTAGGACCTCCAGGAACTGGAAAAACACTATTAGCAAAAGCTGTTGCAGGTGAAGCTCAAGTTCCATTTTTCTCCTTGTCAGGTTCTGATTTTGTTGAAATGTTTGTTGGGGTAGGTGCTTCAAGAGTAAGAGATTTATTTAAGCAAGCAAAAGAAAAATCACCATCAATCATTTTTATTGATGAGATAGATGCAATAGGAAGGGCAAGAGGAAAAAATAACAGCTTTGGTTCTAATGACGAAAGAGAAAATACATTGAATCAGTTATTAACTGAAATGGATGGTTTTGGAACTAATTCAGGAGTTATTATTCTTGCAGCAACAAATAGAGCTGATGTTTTAGATAGCGCTTTGATGAGGGCTGGTCGATTTGATCGTCAAATTTATGTTGATATGCCTGATATAAATGAGCGTAAAGAAATTTTCGCTGTTCATTTAAAGCCTATAAAATTGGATGAGAAAATGGATGTTGATTTCCTAGCAAAACAAACTCCAGGTTTTTCAGGTGCGGACATTGCAAATCTTTGTAATGAAGCAGCATTAATAGCTGCTCGACACGGTAAGCATCATGTGGAAAAACAAGATTTTTTAGATGCTGTTGATCGTATAGTAGGAGGATTAGAAAAGAAAAATAAAATAATTACATTAAGCGAGAAGAAAGCAATTGCATTTCACGAAGCAGGTCATGCAACAACTTCATGGTTATTAGAATATGCTCATCCGTTAGTTAAAGTTACTATTGTTCCAAGAGGTCGTTCACTTGGAGCTGCATGGTATTTACCAGAAGAAAGAAGTATTACCACAACAGAACAATTGTTAGATGAAATGTGTTCAGCTTTAGGAGGTAGGGCAGCTGAACAATTAATTTTTGGAAAAATAAGTACAGGAGCTTTAAGTGATTTAGAGAAAGTTACAAAACAAGCATATGCAATGGTCTCGGTGTATGGATTAAATGAAAAGGTAGGAAATATTTCTTTTTACGATTCTCAAGGTAGGGATTCATTTACAAAACCATATTCAGATGATACTGCTAGAATTATTGATGAAGAAGTAAGTAAATTGATCGAATTTCAGTATCAAAGAGCATTAAAAATATTGACTGATAACAAAGATAAATTAACAGTTTTAGCTGAAAAATTATTGACTTCTGAAGTTATTTTCAAAGAAGATTTAGAAGCAATATTTGGTGTTAGAGAATGGTCAGTTGAAGAAGTAGTTTCTATGCATAAAGAAGAGGCTTCGGGAGAATCTAAAATTGATACTAAAGAATCAAATGATTCTTTAGTTGAAGCTTTACCTTCTGAATTTGATTCATTAGATAAAACTTCAACAAATAATGAAGAAGAAAATTAATTACTAATATTTTTGGATTCCCACTAGTCATTTTGATTAGTGGGAATCTTATTTTAAGAATGTTCCAATGAGTAATGTTTTACAAAGAATAATAACAGGTTCAATTTTTATAACAGTTATTATTTTCTCTCTGTGGTATAGTTTAAATGCTACATTTATTGTAATGGGTTTGTTTCTTTTTTTAGGTTTGCTTGAATTTTTTAAATTGTTTAAGAACGAAAAAAGTATCCAATTAAATTCGATTTTTAATGCTATAGCTCTTTTTACAATTTACTGTATAATAGGTTATTCACTTTCTAAATTTGAACCTCAATTTTCAATTTTGACTCTACCAATTTTGTTTACAATATTAATTGTAGAAATTTGGAGAAAGAAAGAGAATCCATTACAGAATCTCGGGATAGTTATGCTTGGATTTGTATATCTCGTTATTCCTTTTTCCTTAATTCTATTAATTTCTAATTTTAGTTCACATAATAAACCTTTCGTAATCTCTATGTTTTTATTGATATGGACAAATGATACGTTTGCCTATCTTTCAGGTAGATTTTTCGGTAAAACGAAATTGTTTGAAAGAATTTCACCAAAAAAAACATGGGAAGGAACAATTGGTGGAATTATTTTTACACTAGTAGTAGCATACTTAATAAGTTTTTGGGGAAATAATAATGATCTCAATTTCTGGTTGATTTCAGCTTGTATTATTGCTCCAACAGCAATTCTTGGCGATTTATTAGAGTCCCTTTTTAAAAGAAGTTTAAATATTAAAGACTCTGGTTCTATATTACCAGGTCATGGTGGAATTCTAGATAGATTTGACGCAATGCTTTTTGCTGTTCCATTTTTTTATGCTTGGTTTGTAATTTATAATTATTTTTGAAGAATATTAAGTCTATTATGAAAATACACAGAGAAGGTTATTTAATTATCACAATTTCAATTGTATTACTTTCAATTATTCATTTGGGTAATCATTTTTTATATCAAAATATTGGTTGGTTGTGGTTATATATATTGTTAATCATAGGAGAATTAACAATGCTTTATTTGGTTGTTCAGTTTTTTAGAGTACCTAATATAAAATGCGTTTTTGAAGATAACGAAATTATTTGTCCAGCAGATGGTAAAGTTGTTGTTATTGAAGAGGTTGAAGAAAATGAATATTTTAATGATAAAAGAATTCAGGTATCAATTTTTATGTCTCCATTAAATGTTCACGCAAATTTCAATCCAATTTCAGGTATTGTAAAGTATGTTAAATATCATAAAGGTTTATTTTTAGTAGCATGGCATCCTAAAAGTAGCACAGATAATGAAAGGTCAACAGTTGTAATAGAACATTCAAATGGCCAAGAAGTTTTATTTAGACAAGTTGCAGGTGCAGTTGCTAGAAGGATTTGTTATTATATTCAGCCTAAACAAGTTGTTAAAACAGGTGATGAATATGGTTTTATTAAATTTGGTTCTAGAATTGATTTGTATTTACCTCTTAATTCTACAATAAATGTTAAAATTGGAGATGTTGTTAAAGGAAGAATCACAAAAATTGGTGAATTGATTTAAAAAATACTAAATTAGCTAAACAATTAAATTTTGTATACTATGAAAAAGTTTTTTATTGCATTATCGTTAATGTTATTTGTTGGTTCTATGTCAGCTACTGCTTTTGCTGCTTCAACTGGAACTTCTAATGAATTAGTAAAACATGACGATAAGAAAAAGAAAAAGAAAAAAGGAGCATGTGCCGAAGGTGAGAAATCTTGTTCAAAAAAAGAAGGAGAGAAAAAAGCTTGTTGCTCACATGGATCAACTGAGAAAAAATAATTCTGAGTAATTTGAATATAAAAAAAATCCGACTTTCACAAGTCGGATTTTTTTATGAAATAGATATTATTTAATACTACCAAATACTTTTGCTAATAAATCGGTAACTCGTGCAATTGGATCTAGTCGAATTTTATTTTCTTCTTTTTCAACCATCTGAAAAAGACCTTTAATTGCCATTTCAGTTACGTAGGCATTTAAATCAGGGTTTATTTTATCTCCTCCTGATATTTTCATTGCTGAATTATATTTATTAATTATTGGATTCCAATAATCAGTCAATTTAACTTTTGAAATTGCTTCTTGTACTTTAGGTGAAAATGCTGTAACTAGTTGATAACTAGTGTTATCTTTCAAGTATTTTGTTGCAGCACCATTTCCTCCATTGAGTATTGCAAAACCATCTTGTAAAGACATATTTGTAATTGCATTTGCAAAAATAGGTAAAGCTTCTTTAGTAGCTTCTTCAGCAGCTCTATTTAGTGTTGTTTCAAATTTTTCTACTTGGGAAGTTAATCCCCATTCTAATGCTTTTTGTTTTACTTTCATAGCATCTGCAGGAAAAGGTAATCGAATATCTGAATTTTTCAGAAATCCATCACTTACAGATGTTTGAGTAACTGAATTTTTGATTCCAACTTGAAGAGCTTCTTTTAATCCTGAAACTACTTCGTCATTTGTAAGTTGAGGTTTTGCTGGAGTTGAAGTTGAAATTGTATTTGCAGCTTGTTTTAATTCATCACAAGAAGTAAATAACGCGATTGTTCCTAAAGCGATTATTGGAATAATATTTTTTTTCATTTTTGATTATTTTTCATCTAAAATAACAAAACTTATACCAATTATTAAAGTATCAACATTTATTGAATCATTTTTTTATATTTCAATTGAATAATGAATTCATTATCAAGAATCAATTGATATTTAGTTTATTGTTTAATTTTATTTATCAATATTGTAGACTACATTTAATTAACTAAAAAAATAGCTAACTAAAAATTGATTAAGAAAGTAATTTAACTTTTATATGACTGTTATTTAGTATTATACGATAAATAATTTGAGATGATGAAATAAAGATATTCTGTTTGTTTGTTGAATGTAAAATGTTATTTTGTCATGTTATTTTTTAGAAACAAAATTCTGTTAATAAAATACATCATTGAATAATGATTAATTTGAATTCTACATTCAATTTTTTTTTACATTTGCCACGTTTATATTAAACTAATAAGAAATGTCAAATAAATATCAAGCTCAGATCGATGCATTCATGGAAAAAGTGAAAGCAACTCATGGTCACGAGAAAGAATTCATTCAAGCGGTTCACGAAGTTGCTGAAGCAGTAATTCCTGTAATCGAAGAAACACCTAAGTATAAAGCTGCAAAAATTCTTGATAGAATTGTTGAGCCAGAAAGAACTATTTTATTTAGAGTTCCTTGGTTAGATGACAAAGGTGAAGTTCAAATCAATAGAGGTTACCGTGTTGAGTTTAATTCTGCAATCGGACCTTATAAAGGTGGTTTACGTTTCCATCCTTCTGTTAATTTATCTATTTTGAAGTTCTTAGGTTTCGAACAAATCTTTAAAAACTCTTTAACTACTTTACCTATGGGTGGTGGTAAAGGAGGTTCTGATTTTGATCCAAAAGGAAAATCAGATAATGAAGTAATGAAATTTTGTCAATCTTTCATGACTGAGTTATCTCGTCATATTGGAGCTGATACGGATGTACCTGCTGGTGATATCGGTGTTGGTGGACGTGAAATTGGTTACATGTTTGGTCAATACAAAAGAATCCGTAACGAATTTACTGGTGTATTAACTGGTAAAGCTCGTAATTGGGGTGGATCTTTGATTCGTCCAGAAGCTACAGGTTACGGTACTGTATATTTCGCAAAAGAAATGTTAGCTACTAAGGGAGATTCTTTCCAAGGTAAAGTTGTTGCTGTTTCTGGTTCAGGAAATGTTGCTCAATATGCTTGTGAGAAAGCAACTCAATTAGGTGCTAAAGTTGTTACTTTGTCAGATTCAGAAGGTTACATCTATGATGAAGCTGGTATCGATGCTGGTAAATTAGCATTTGTTATGGAATTGAAAAACGAAAAAAGAGGTCGTATTTCAGAGTACGTTGCAAAATATCCTACAGCTAAATTTGTTGCTGGTAAACGTCCATGGGAAGTGAAAGTTGATATTGCATTACCATGTGCTACTCAAAATGAATTAAATGGTGAAGAGGCTAAAGTATTAATCGCAAACGGTGTTATTGCTGTAGCAGAAGGTGCAAATATGCCATCTACTCCAGAAGCAATCGAAGCTTTTGATGCTGCAAGAGTGTTATTCTCTCCAGGAAAAGCCTCTAATGCTGGTGGTGTTGCTACTTCAGGTTTAGAAATGTCTCAAAATTCTTTACGTTTGTCTTGGACAGCTGAAGAAGTTGACGGAAAATTACATGGAATTATGGTTTCAATTCACGAAGCTTGTGTGAAATACGGAAAAAGAGAAGATGGAACAGTTGATTACGTTAAAGGTGCAAATATTGCAGGTTTCGTAAAAGTTGCAGATTCTATGATTGATCAAGGTTTAGTATAAGCTTAATCTTAATCTTAATAATATAATGAAAGACTGTCAGAAATGGCAGTCTTTTTTTTGTGCTAAATTCAAATTGCAAACTACTAAAAGGATTTGTAGACGAAATAATTTTTTTATATTTGCATCCTAATAGAAATAAAAATTACACTATGCTTCATTCGATTAAACCAGGCGTTGCTTCTGGTGATATGGTTCAAGAGATATTTAGATATGCAAAAGAAAAAGGTTTTGCGTTACCAGCTGTAAATGTTACAGGTTCAAGTACTGTGAATGCAGTATTGGAAACTGCAGCAAAAGTGAATTCACCAGTGATTATTCAATTTTCGAATGGTGGAGCTCATTACAATGCTGGTAAAGGTTTGTCAAATGAAGGTGAAAAAGCTGCGATTGCAGGGGCTATTGCAGGAGCTATTCATGTTCATACTTTAGCTGAAGCTTATGGTGTTCCTGTGATTTTGCATACAGATCATTGTGCGAAGAAATTATTACCTTGGATTGATGGTTTATTAGATGCAGGTGAGAAATATTTTGCTGAAACAGGTAAACCTTTATATAGTTCACATATGATCGATTTATCTGAAGAGCCAATCGAAGAGAATATTGAGATTTCTAAAAAGTATTTAGAGCGTATGAGTAAAATCGGTATGACTTTAGAAATTGAATTAGGAATTACAGGTGGTGAAGAAGACGGTGTTGATAATTCTGATGTAGATAGCTCAAAATTATATACTCAACCTGAAGAAGTTGCTTATGCATATGAAGAATTATCAAAAGTAAGTAGCCGTTTTACAATTGCTGCAGCATTTGGTAATGTTCATGGTGTTTATAAGCCAGGTAATGTTAAGTTGACACCAAAGATTTTGAAAAATTCTCAAGAATATGTTCAGAACAAATTTAATACAGCTGCTAATCCAGTAGATTTTGTTTTTCATGGTGGATCTGGTTCAACTTTGGAAGAAATCAGAGAGGCAATTACCTATGGAGTAATTAAAATGAATTTAGATACAGATTTGCAATTTGCTTTTACTGAAGGTGTGAGAGATTATGTTGTGAAAAATGTAGAATATTTGAAAACGCAAATCGGTAATCCTGAAGGTGATGATCAACCGAATAAAAAGTATTATGATCCTCGCAAATGGTTACGAGATGGTGAGTTGACTTTCGTAAAACGTTTAGAGAAAGCATTTCAAGATTTGAATAATATTAACACGCTTTAATTTAGTTTATTATGATAAACGAAAGTAACGACGAAGATATGAGTTGGTTTAAAAGAAATAAAGAAGGAATTACAACTTCTACAAGTGAGAAGAAAGAAACTCCAGAAGGTATTTGGCAAAAATGTTCTAACTGTAAAACATTATTTACAGTTGAAGATTTGGTTAAAAATGCTTATGTGTGTGATAGATGTTCTCATCACGAAAAAATTGGATCAGAAGAATATTTTAAAATAATATTTGATAAAGGGGAATACAGAGAAATTAATGCTGAATTAACTTCTGGTGATCCATTGAATTTTGAGGATACTAAAAAATATGTTGATCGTGTTAAAGCAACTCAAAAAGCAACAGGTTTGACAGATGCTATTAGAACGGTTATCGGGAAATTAGATGGTCATGACTTTGTTGTAGCGGCTATGGATTTTTCTTTCATTGGAGGTTCTTTAGGTTCAGTAATGGGGGAAAAAATTGCTAGAGCAATTGACGAGGCTATAAAAATTAAAGCACCATTTATGATTATTTCTAAATCAGGTGGAGCTAGGATGATGGAAGCTGGTTTTTCTTTAATGCAAATGGCAAAAGTTTCAGGTAAATTAGGGCAATTGTCAGAGGCTAAATTACCTTATATTTCATTTTTAACTGATCCAACTACTGGAGGTGTTACTGCTTCTTTTGCAATGTTAGGTGATTTAAATATTGCAGAGCCAGATGCATTAATTGCTTTTGCTGGTCCAAGAGTTGTGAGAGAAACAATAGGTAGAGATTTACCAGATGGTTTTCAAACTTCTGAATTTGTTTTAGAACATGGTTTTTTAGATTATATTGTTGAAAGAAATCATTTAAAAGAAATACTTGGTAAGTCGTTGAAATTTTTCAGAAATTAAAATAAATCAAACAAACAAGTTGATTTATTGAAATAATGAGTATATTTGCAACGTCGAAAAGTCGACTACATAAAAATCATTAAAAAATATTGGAATGTATTTAACAACAGAAGTAAAAAAAGAAATCTTCGCTAAACACGGAGGAAACGAAACAAACACAGGTTCATCTGAAGCTCAAATTGCTTTATTTAGCTTTAGAATTAACCATTTAACTGGACATTTGAAAAATAATCGTAAAGATTATGGAACTCAAAGAGCACTTCAGTTATTAGTTGGTAAACGTAGAAGTTTATTAGACTACTTGAAAAGAAATGATATCGAAAGATACCGTGCTATCGTTAAAGAATTAGGCTTACGTCGTTAATTAGCGTTAGTTGGATTTATTGAAGAGGGGGCAGTCGAAGTAGTTCGGTTGCCCTTCTTATATTTTTTACCGACCATTCAGGTCATACATTTGAAACAGAGAGAATATGAAATTAGGAATTAAACAATCGATTGTTACAGGAGGGAAAGAAATCTCTGTTGAAACAGGAAAATTGGCAAAACAAGCAGATGGAGCTGTTGTAGTAAGAATGGGTGACACTATGTTACTTGCAACTGTTGTATCGTCATTAGACGCAAAAGAAGGAGTTGATTTCCTTCCATTAACAGTTGATTACAGAGAGCGTTTCTCAGCAGCTGGGAAAATACCAGGAGGTTTCCTTCGTCGTGAAGCTCGTCCATCTGATGGAGAAGTTTTAGTTATGCGTTTAGTAGATAGAGCATTACGTCCATTATTTCCTGATGACTACCATGCGGAAGTACAGGTAATGATTCAATTACTTTCTTACGATGGAATCAATAATCCAGATGTATTAACAGGTTTTGCAGCTTCTGCAGCGATTGCTGTTTCAGATATTCCTTTCAACGGACCAATGTCTGAAGTTCGAATAGGAAGAGTAGATGGGAAATTCATCATCAATCCAACAATGGAAGAGATGAAGAGTTCTGACATGGACGTAGTAATTGCTGGTACAGCGAAAGATGTAAACATGTTAGAAGGTGAGATGAAAGAAATTTCTGAAGCTGAAATGGTGGAAGCAATTAAAATAGCTCACGAAGAAATTAAAAAACAATGTCAATTCCAACTTGATTTTGCTGCTCAAATTCCAACTTCTTCTCCAAAAAGAGTTTATTCTCACGAAACGCACGATGAAGAATTAAGAACAAGAGTTACTGAATTCTCAATGGAGAAATGTAAAGCAGTAGCTCGTCAAGGATTAGCTTCAAAAGTTACTAGAACTGAATTATTTGATGCAGTTAAAACTGAATTGAAAGCAACTTTTACAGAAGTAGAATTAGCTGAAAAAGGTGGATTAATTTCTACTTACTTCAGTGATGCTAAGAAAAAAGCAGTTCGTCATGTAATGTTACACGAAAAAATACGTTTAGATGGTCGTGCATTTGATCAAATTCGTCCAATCTGGGCTGAAGTTGATTACTTACCAATGGTTCACGGTTCAGCTGTGTTTACTAGAGGTGAAACACAATCTTTAACTACTTTAACTTTAGGAGGTAAACAAGATGAGCAATTATTAGATGGAGCTACTTTTAGAGGTACAGAGTCTTTTATGTTACATTATAACTTCCCTCCATTCTCAACTGGTGAGGCACGTCCATTAAGAGGAACTTCAAGAAGAGAAGTTGGTCACGGAAATTTAGCGTTAAGAGCGTTGAAACAAGTTTTACCAGATAATTATCCTTACACAGTTCGTATTGTTTCTGACATTTTAGAATCTAATGGTTCTTCATCAATGGCGACAGTATGTGCTGGAACATTAGCGTTAATGGATGGTGGTGTTCAAATTAAAGCGCCTGTATCAGGTATTGCAATGGGGTTAGTTGCTGATGAAACTGGAGCATTCTGTGTGTTATCAGATATCTTAGGTGACGAAGATCACTTAGGAGATATGGATTTCAAAGTAACAGGAACTGCAAAAGGAATCACAGCTTGTCAAATGGATATTAAAGTAGACGGATTGTCTTATGAAGTATTAACTCAAGCGTTAAACCAAGCAAGAGCAGGAAGATTACATATTTTAGATAAAATTGTTGAGACGATTGCAACTCCAAATCCAGAGTTAAAACCTCAAACTCCAAGAATTGAAATGTTGGTTGTTCCAAATGATATGATTGGTGCTATTATCGGACCTGGAGGAAAAATCATTCAAGGAATTCAAAAAGATACTGGAGCTACAATTTCTATTGAAGAATTAGAAACAGGTGAAGGAAAAGTTCTTGTAATGTCAAATGACGGTGCAAGTATGAAAGCTGCATTGGATAGAATTAAATTAATCGCATTCCCTCCAACTGTTGAAGAAGGTGTTGAATACGAAGGAAAAGTTAAATCTATTCAAGCTTACGGATGTTTCGTTGAAATTTTACCAGGAACGGATGGCTTAATTCATATTTCTGAATTTGCTTGGGAAAAATTAGAAAAATTAGATGGTTTAGTAAAAGAAGGAGATATCGTTCGTTTTAAAGTAGTTGGTAAAGATATCAAAACTAAAAAATGGAAATTATCTCGTAAAGTTTTATTACCAAAACCAGAGAAAAAAGAAGAAGCGCAAGCTTAAAAATAATTTAGTAGATTGAAAATTAATTTGTTTTCAATCTACTAATAGTTTAATTTTGTAAAAAATAAAAATTATGGCAAGTAGAAAGTATATTAAAAAAGCGTTAAACAATATGGTATTTGATATCGTTGAAGAATGTTTTACAATTCAATTATTTGATGAAACTAAAACTGAAAAAACGAATGTTATCATCAATGAAGCTGCAGATTTTCAAGATGCCGTTTTAGCTGAAATTAGCAAAGCAAAAACAAAACAAGATTTTGCACCAATCAATACTAAAATTGAAGAGTCAGCTTTAGAATTTATTAATAAATTAAATAGCTTGAATTAATTTTTATAAATTAATTTAAAATATTAAAAGCGGATGAATGTCCGCTTTTTTTTGTGTTATTTTTGTTCAAATATATTTATTGTAAGTTCATGAAAGTAATTATTTCTCCAGCAAAGTCAATTGAATATAAGCCTATTAATATTGAGGAAGGTTTTTCTATTCCTCATTTCATAAAAGAGACAGAGGTTTTGGCGAAGAAACTAAAAAAAGTTTCAACAAAAAAGCTAAGTGAAATGATGCATATTTCAGTCGAACTTTCAGATTTGAATTTTCATCGCTATCAAAATTGGGAAACTCCAAATGAAAAAAAGGAAAGTAATTTTCCATGTATAGCAGTTTTTAATGGTGAAGCTTTTAAAGGATTGAACGCATGGTCAATGTCTTCTGAATTATTGCAAAAGACAAATGAAAAATTACGAGTTCTTTCTGGTTTATATGGGATTTTAAAGCCATTAGACTTAATCTATCCATACAGATTAGAAATGGGCACAAAATGGCAAATTAATCCATCTACTAAAGATTTATATTCGTTTTGGGGGCATAAAATAGCAGATTTTTTGAATAAAGATCTTTCAGAAAATGAAGTGCTAATTAATTTGGCTTCAACTGAATATTTCAAAGCTGTTGATCTGAAAAAGTTAAAAGCGAAAGTAATTACTCCATTGTTTAAAGATTTTAAAAATGGGGAGTATAAAACGATAATGATGTATGCAAAACATCAAAGAGGAGCAATGGCTCGTTATATTATTGAAAATGATTTAAAATCAAAAGAAGAACTGAAATTATATAATGGTGATGGTTATTCATTTGACGTAAAAGCATCAACTGAAAAGGAGTGGGTGTTTGTTAGGTAAATCTAGTTAATAGGAAATTAAAAGTTAATAATTGATAGTTAACTAATACAGTCAACTATCAATTTAATATATTTATTATTTTTTCACTCTTTCAACGTAAACACCAGTGCGAGTATCGATTTTAATAATCTCACCCATATCGATAAATAAAGGAACTTTAATTTCTGCTCCTGTAGCTATAGTAGCTGGTTTCATTGAATTTGTTGCTGTATCACCCTTAACACCTGGTTCAGTATATGTAACTTCAGAAATAATGTGCATTGGTAACTCAACAACTAAAGGCATTTCTTCATCTGCATGAAATAAAATATTACAAGTCATTCCCTCTAATAAGAATCCTGGTTTTTCAATCATTTTACCTGGTATATCAACTTGTTCAAATGATTCATTATTCATAAAAATAAAGTTTTCACCTTCTTGATATAAATATTGGTATTCTCTATTTTCAATTCGAACTGTTTCAATTTTGTGACCTGCTGAAAAAGTATTGTCAAGTACTTTTCCTGTCTCAATTTGACGCATTTTTGTACGAACGAAAGCTGGTCCTTTTCCGGGTTTTACGTGTTGAAATTCAATGATTTGAAATAATTTCTCATTGTGTTTTATACACAATCCATTTTTTATGTCTGCTGTTGTTGCCATGCTATTATTTAAAAGTGATGCAAAGATATGGAAATTCAGTAAAAGTCTAAACTTTAAAGCAAAAAAAAGAGATAATTCAATCCAAATTGATTAAATTTAATCCGTAAAATTAGGAATCATGAAAGAATATTGGGGAAGTTTAAATACTCTTAAAAGAATCAAATTAATTTCTTCAATTATTTCAATTATTTTGATTGTTATTTTCTCTTTTCAAAATTGGGATAAAAGTGAAGTGAATTTTATCTTTTTTTCATTAAAAGTACCAGTTACATTAATCATTTTTGCGGCAATGATTTCAGGATATTTTATTTCATCTCTATATAATTTCAGTTATATAAAAAAGAAAGATAAAGAAATTACCGACCTCAAATCAAAAATTAATGCTTTAATTAAAGATAAAGGCGATTCTTTATAAATTTCACATTATTCGTTAACCTTATTTTTGAAATTGTTACTTTTGTACTAGAGGTACATCTACAAAGTTAGAGCAGTGACCTTATTCCGAAAGGGAGCCCATGCAGATTATCTTGAAGCTAACAATTTTGACAATAAAGGGAGTCTTTATTAACCAATGGCGGGCCGAGTCTTAGTAATAAGAATTGATTTTTCAATCGTCGGATTACAACGGTTAGTGGTTACCTTAAACGTGTTTTCTGAGCTTCGGAAAACCCAACTGCATGGGTTATTTATACTAAAAAGTTTTTTTAATCGTTTCTACTATAAATTGGATAGTATGAAAACAATAATTAAAATTATTTTTTTATCATTAATACTGATGATTACTTCTTGTGGAAGTTCTAAAAATAGAAAGTGTAATGGAAAAAAAGCAATTCAAACCTCAATGGGTAAAATGTAGATATTATGAATTTTCCTCAATATAGAATGCTTATTAATGAGAAAGTCATTTATAAAATAATTGATGATCGTAATTTTGAAGAAAAGCAACGATTGGGTTCAAAAGTTTTTCATTTTAAAATAGAAGCAAAACAATATCCTGAACTTTTAAAGATACAAGATATGTTGAGTTGTATTGACCAGATATTTCTTATAAAAGAAGAGAAAGATTGGTTATCGTTTTGAATGAATTTATTTGACTGAAAATATAATGTCTACTCGTCTATTTTTTCTTCTGTCTTCTTCTGTCTTCTCAGGAGTAACCATCGGTAAATTGTTACTAAAGCCTTGTGATTTTAAACGTTTTTTGCTAACACCTCGTTTTACTAATTCTTTTAAAACTAATTTTGCTCTTTGTTTTGACAGTTTCATTGCTTTTCCACAACATACATGACCTCTTATGTATGCGTGTACATCTTTATTTGTATTTAAATATTCAGAGAGTTTATCTATTTCAGAAAAAGATCCGGGTGTTAAACTAAAAGTTCCATCAAAGAATTGAATGTTAAGCTGCATTTGGAATACCATTCCTTTCTCCAGTTTTTTGTCGTAAATCTCATCTTTAAAGGCCATTTCAGTGATTAAAGAAGAGTCAATATTTTTAATTGATGAATCTTTACTATTCTCATAATTTAATAAAGAATCATTAGCTATTAGTGAAGATTTATATATAACGTCGACTCTTCTCCATTTATCAAATTGTTGAATAGGATAAATTAAATTATCTGGATAATTTATTCCGTAAATATTACTTTTTTCTATAATAATATTTTTGTCCAGTAACTTTTTAACAGCGTTTAATCGTTCCTCAGCTATTTGTTGGTTGATTTCTTTAGAACCATCTTTACTGCTATAACTATTTATTTCAATTATTGAAATTTTATGGTTATTAGCATAAATGTTAAATGTATCAATAGCTTTTTTTGAACTTTCTACAGGTAATGTTTCATTAACATTAAAGAAAAATGAGACTATATTCGTTTGTTGAGCCGATGATAAAAGGCTAAATGTAAATAGTGATATAAAGAGAACTAAAATTCTCATTTTTTTTTTAGTATTAAAATAAAAAAAGCGTCTCTATTTCTAAAGACGCTATAAATGTAAAAAAATATTCGTTACTTAAATGTTTTCAGGTCAACTTTATCTTTTATTATTAAAGAAGTTACTTTAATGTTAAAAGACATTTCTCCTTGAATAATCGCCATTTTAAATGGGAACAAAACACCATTAACATCTTTGAAGTCTCCATATTGAGAAGAAATTTCAGTTGTTTTATCAGCATCTTTTTCAATTTTTAAACTTTTAATTTTCATAAAGTTTTTTGTATCATAATAATCAAATGATTCTGATTTACCATCATTCACTTTCATAACATATGAATCAACGCCATCAATATTTTCAATACCAAGCAATTCGTAATTTACTTTAACTTTAGTATAATTCATTTCAGGAAACAATCCAATTGATTTCCCTTTAGTTGCGATTTCTTCAGCTGTTAATTCTTTTTTGCCTTCTTGCATTGAAGTAGACGCACCAGTAGTACCGTCAAAATATGCTTTTTGTAATACCATTCCTTGAGCTTCTATTTTTGAACCTTCAATATTTGGTGTTTGCCAAACTCTTGTAGAAGAGATAGGGAAGGGCGCTTGCGGAATTGTTAATTCAGATACTTCTTCAAATGCTTTGAATTTTTTCAATTTTTTAGTTGCAGCTTTTAATGAAGTTGTTTGTGTTGCAGCTAATACATATTTCTCGATTAATTGATCTTTAGTAATGTCAGCTTTTTTCATTTCTTTCACTTGATCTCCAAAAGCATCCCAAACTTCAACAATACCATCCGCATCAAATTGTTTTAATTTTTCTAATACTTCTTCATTTCCTACAACAATAATATTACAGTTTTTAGCTGAATAATATTTTTGAGCCATCATTAACACATCATCTTTTGAAACTGCTTCTAATCTTTTCAAATAGGTTTGGTAATAATCTTTACTCAAGTTGTAACGTATGATATTTAATGCAAAACGTGCAATTGTTTGAGGTCTTTCCAATGATCTAGCAAATCCTCCAGCCATAACCATTTTGGTCAAATTCAATTCTTCATCTTTAACATAGCCATTAGTAATATTGTCTAATTCGAATAAAATTTGAGTAATAGCACTATCTGTAACTGCATTTCTAAAGTTACCAGAAGCTGAAAAAGAACTTCCAAATTCATTTATATTTAAACTTGAATAACAACCATATGTATAGGCTTTGTCTTCTCTTAAGTTTTGCATTAATCGAGTTCCGAAACCACCACCACCTAAGATGTCATTTAAAACAGTTAATGGTAATTGATCTTTTTCACCTGGTTTGATATTTAAAGGAAAAGTAACATTAATTACTGATTGAACAGCACCTGGTTTTTTAACAAAAATAACACGATTTCCTTTATGAGAGTTTGATAAAGGCATTTGTTGTTTGTAGGCCATATTTCCATTCCATTTTGAGAAATACTTTTCTACAACTGCAGTTACTTGTGCTTTTGTTATGTCACCAACGATTACTAGGTAACTTCCTTTTGGAGTGAAAATTAATTTGTAAAAATTCTTTACATCATCTAATGTAATATTGTTTAATGTAGCTTCTGTCATTATTTCACCATAAGGATGACCTTTAGGGAAATTTGATTTAGATTCTGCATTATTAGCAATTGTTTCAGGACTAGATTTAGTAGACATTAATGAAGAAACTGTTTGATTTTTAATTCTTTCAAATTCGCTTTGAGGAAAATTTGCATTCATTAAAACATCTGACATTAATTCCAAACCTTTATCCATGTGTTTTGTTAAACATGAAAGATAAACAGATTCTTTATCAGCAGATAAATCAGCTCCGATGTAATCTTTTTCTTTGTCTAACTGATCTTTAGAACGATTTGTTGTTCCAGAAAGAATTAATTCACCTGCAATACTTGATAATCCTGCTTTAGAATCTTCAGTCAAAGGAGTTGCTCCCATTGACATATTAAAAGAAACTTTTGGTAGTTTATGGTTTTCAGATAAAATTACAGTAATACCGTTAGAAGTTGTGAAAACTTCAGAATCTTTAATGTTGATAGCAGGAGCTTTAGCTGCCGATGGACGAACTGAACGATCAATTTGCCCAAACATTATAGAGGGAATTAAGATCCCTAATGATAAAATATATTTTTTCATTATCGTCAAATTAATTTTTACCTGGTGCATCTGATGCTGCCTCTGGTTTTGGTAAATATTCTAAAATAATTCTAGCGTCTTGTGTCAAGTATTTTTTAGCGACTCTCAAAATGTCTTCACGAGTAACTTTCAAATAAGCATCTAATTGATTATTTGTTCTGTTTGCATTTCCGTAATAAACATAATTGTCAGCTAAATTTTCACAAATTCCAGCGATTGAAGCGTTAGAACCTACGATTTGATTTTCAAATTGATTTCTAATTTTTTCAAATTCTTCTTGAGAAATTAATTCTTTTTTGATCAATTCAATTTGTTTATCAACTTCAACTTGAATAGTATCTAGGCTGATATCTTTGGATGCGATTGCAGCAAATATCCCCATACCTGCATCTTCTAATCCATACGCAAATGAAAAAGCATAATTTGCTAATTGTTTTTTCTCAACAATAGCTTTATTCATTCTAGAACTAGATCCTCCAGATAACACTTCATTCATCATTTCTAATGCTGGGAAATCAGGATTTGTTTGCTCTGGAAAACGGTAAGCAATAAATAAAGCAGGTAATTGAATATTATCATAAACTATATCTTTTTGAACTCCTTTTGGTGTTTCTGATGTTTTTGAAGGTCTAGGAATTACACTTGCTTTTGTAGTATATAAATCAATAACTTTCTTAGCTTCTGGATCTTTATTAGCATTAAAGTTTTTTAAATCGAATTTTGATTTTGCAACTTTATATTTAGCTAAAAATGCTTCATCAGTTAAGTTCTCAACATCTCTAAATAAATTTATAGCTTCTCCTTTTGGAATTGAACCAAAATATTTTTCTACCATTTTTTTAGTTTCAGCAACATTGATATCTCCTGCAATAGAAATTGTTGAATTTGCAGGTACATAAAAAGTTCTGTAAAAGTTAACATAATCTTGCTCTTGAGCTGCATCTAAATGTTCCATACTTCCAATTGGCATCCAATTGTATGGGTGAACTTTAAACATTCTTTTGAAAATTTCAGGAATAAAAGTAGCGTAAGGTTGATTGTCAACTCTTTGTCTTTTTTCTTCTTTTACAACTGAACGTTGAGTCTCAATTCCCGTTTTTTCAACTTTCGCATGAAGCATACGCTCACTTTCTAACCAAATCCCTAATTCTAATTGATTAGATGGTAAAATTTCGTAGTAGTATGTTCTATCTTGAGAAGTATTAGCATTTAGGCCTCCTCCATTTTTTTCTACTAATTCACTGTATTCACCGCGACCAATGTTTGTCGTTCCTTCGAACAATAAATGTTCAAAAAAGTGGGCAAATCCGGTTCTGTCAGATTTTTCGTTTTTGGATCCAACATGGTAAAGAACAGATACAGCAACGATAGGAGTCGCATGTTCTTCATGTAAAATAACGTGAATACCATTCGGTAAATCATATTCTACATATTCAATTTTTTTTTGTGAAAAGGATGAGAAAGCGGAGAAACTTAAAAATCCAATCAAAATGATTTTTTTCATGAAATAATATTTTTATCAAATTAAATCAATAATTCCCAATTTGAAGTGTATAAAAGGATATTCGGAAATAATCTAAGGTGAAAGGTTATTATACTAAAAAAGGTAATCCGTTTAAAAAAATATTAAACAGATTACCTTCAATTTTTTTAATTAAAAAACTTCGTTTGCTGCGAAATGAAATTTTCCTTCAATTTCTGCATTTTCATCAGAATCAGAACCGTGAACTGCATTACGGCCTTTATTTTCAGCATATGCTTTACGGATTGTTCCTTCAGCTGCTTCAGCAGGATCAGTAGCTCCGATTAATTTTCTAAAATCTTCAACTGCGTTATCTTTTTCTAAGATAGCTGCAACGATTGGTCCTGAAGACATATATTCAACTAATTCTCCATAAAATGGACGTTCAGCGTGAACAGCATAAAATTCTTTCGCTTGTTCTACACTTAATTTAGTGTATTTTAAAGCTTTAATATCAAATCCAGCACCGATAATCATATCGATAATTTTACCCATGTAACCGTTCTCGATTGCA
>CALPUT020000002.1 GCA_943326825.2 Chryseobacterium gleum
CCAGATTTGACAATGAACATTTCACCTAAACTTTATTCGTACAATTCTGTTGGCGTTGGTTTTAATCTTAAAATTCATTAAAAAAATAGATTAAACCACTTTAAATTCTAATTTTGTTCAAACAAAAATTTCGATATGAAAATCGCACTTATTGGTTACGGAAAAATGGGGAAAGCAATTGAAGAAATTGCTATCAGCCGCGGTCACGAAGTTATTCTTAAATGCACAAGTAAAAACACAATTGAAGACGCTGATTTTTCCTTAGTCGATGTTGCAATTGAATTTACAAAACCAGAGTTAGCTGTTAACCATATACATTTTTGTCTAGATAAAAACATCCCTCTTATTGTTGGAACAACTGGATGGAATAAAGAATTGGATTCTATCAAAGACAAAACAAAATCAATTAATGGTTCTTTAATACACGCTTCAAATTTTAGTATTGGCGTTAACATTTTCTTTGAATTAAATAAAAAAATAGCTGAATTAATGTCTGGTAATACTGATTATTCAGCTTCAATTGAAGAAATTCACCATGTGCAAAAATTAGATGCTCCCAGTGGAACAGCAATTACTTTAGCAGAAGGATTAATTGAAAAAAATTCTAACTATACTTCTTGGAAATTAGCTGATTCTAGTTCGGAAATCGAAAATCAATTACCAATTATAGCCCAAAGACTTCCTGAAGTTCCGGGTACTCATACCATTCACTATTCTTCTGAAATAGATTCAATATCAATTACACATGAAGCTCATAATCGTAAAGGTTTTGCGTTAGGAGCAGTTATTGCTGCTGAATGGATTAAGAATAAAACAGGAGTTTTTACAATGAAAGATGTCTTAAATTTTTAAATACAATATGAACGCATTATATTTTTACTTATTTATTTTAGTTCACCCATATTTAGCAATGTGGTGGAAAAGTTTTGAATTAGCAGAACGTAAATCTTGGGAAGCTTTAATACCTGGATACAATTATTTTGTAGCTTTTAAAATTAGCTGTAAAAAACCTTGGTGGTCAATTCTTATGCTATTTCCAGGTGTACATTTAATTATGCTTGCTGTTGTTAACGTAAGTTACATTCGTCGATTTGGCTATTTTTCTTGGAGCGACACCTTACAAGGGATTTTCTTTCCATATTTGATATTGGCAAAAATTGCAAATAATAAAGATCAAATTTTACCAGAAACGAATTGGTCAAACGGTAAAGAAGTACACAATCGTTCAATGGGTGATCATATTGCTTTATTTTTAGCTCTACCAATTGTTGGTCATGCTGTTGCATTTGTGTTAAATGCCATTTCAAGAGAAAAACCAGGTAAGAAAACAAAAGTTAAAGAATGGGGAGATTCAATTATTTTCGCATTGATCGCTGCTAGTGTTATTAGAACATATGTTTTTGAACCATTCCAAATCCCAACTGGATCTATGGAAAAAACATTGTTAGTAGGCGATTTTCTATTTGTAAACAAATTGGCATACGGACCAAAAGTTCCAGTTACTCCTCTTTCTTTCCCTTTGGTTCATAACAATATTCCTTGGGTAAATGTTAAGTCTTATTCAGGATTAGAAACAGTAAATTATACTCGTCTCCCTGGAATTGGAAAAGTAGAACGAAATGATGTAGTTGTTTTCAATTACCCATCAGGCGATACTGCTGTATTTGATCCTAGAATGCCAAATGGATTGATGGGACATGATTACCATGGAATTGTAATTAGAGAAGCGCAAAGATTATGGAGAGAAGGAATTGCTAGTAAATTTAAAAACAATGTAAATTACCAAGCAAAAGTAAAATACTTCAGTGATAGTCTTTCAAATACTGTACCTGATAAAAGTAGAATTAATTATCAAGCACTTGATGAATACTCTAGAAAATTAGCTGATACTTATTTTAGCTCAATAGAAGCTAAATCATTCATCGAAAATATTGAATTTTGGAAATCAAAAGCTAGAAAAATGATCGCCATTGATAAAATTACATTGGACAATGAAGGTGTAATGATTAATCATGGAGGTATCGTATATCGTCCTGTTGATAAACGTGAAAACTACATTAAAAGATGTGTTGGTATTCCTGGTGATTGGTTAGAAATTAAAAAATCAGTATTATACATTAATAACAAACCTGCTTTTGTTGCTGAAAATCAAAATATAGAATATTTAGTGACTGATTTTATTCCAAAAAGCAACGAACAAATGAAAGAACGTTATGGTTTAGAATATGATCGTCAAGACTTTACAATGATTGATCAAAATTTGTATTTATTAAATTTAACTCCAAGTCAATTAGCTAAAATCAAACTTGATTTTCCTCAAAGTAAATTTGAAAAACATTTAATACCTCAATATTCGGATACAAGTTCAAGTTTACCTAATGGAGCTCAAATGTTACAAAATTTAGAGAGTTTTCCAAAAGATCCTTATATTAATAATACGATTACCGATTTTACAAAATTCCAAATTCCTTTCAAAGGTCAAACGATTAAAATCGATAAATCCAATATTGCTTGGTTTAGAAGAATTATTACAGCTTACGAAGGTCATACTTTAAAAGAAACTCAGAATGGTATTTATATAGATGGCAAGAAAACAAATACGTATACTTTTGCTATGAATTACTATTGGTTAATGGGTGACAATCGATATAAATCAGCAGATTCAAGAATTTGGGGATTTGTTCCGGAAGACCATGTTGTAGGAAAAGCATCGTTGGTTTGGTTCTCAAAAAGTGTGAATTATGGTATTCGTTGGGAACGTTTATTCAATGTAATCAAATAATGATTTCACTTTTTCCAACTTCTTACTTTGGAAATATTAATTATTTCAAAACGTTAGCAAGCGAGCGAAATATCTTAATTGAAGGGAAAGAACACTTTCCAAAACAAACATTTCGCAATCGATTTGAAATTCTAACTTCAAATGGAATTCAGTCGCTTTCAATACCAGTAAATAAGATAAACGGTACCAAAACCATAACTGAAGATATCGAAATATCCTATTTAACAGACTGGAGAAAAGATCATTGGAAAGCTATTGAAAGTGCTTATTCATCGTCTCCCTATTTTGAACATTATGGAGTTGAAGTTCATGAATTAATTTATCAAAATGAAAATAATTTAATAAAATTTAATCAGAAAATAATTGAACAAATTATAAATTGGTTAGAGATTCCTTCTGAAATAAATTTCACTTCAGAATATACTTTTGGGGAAACTAGTACTAATGATTTTAGAGAAACTTTATGTTCTAAAAAACAAAATTACAATAATCAACTTTTATACACACAAGTATTTGAAAATCAAATAGGATTTACAGGAAATCTATCCATTTTAGATCCTATATTTTGTTTAGGTCCTATGGCAAGAAAATTAATTATTTGATTATTTAAAAAAAACTCATAATAGTTACCCATGTAACTATTTTTTTTATATATTTGTACTGATTTAGGTGGTTAGGTTAGGTTGATTAAAAGGTAGAGAGCAGACGCCCGTTTGCTCTCTATTTTTTTGTGCTAAATTTTAATCAATTACTAACTGATGTTTTTCAATTAATTTTCTAAGATTTATCAAAGCGTATCTCATTCTACCTAAAGCAGTGTTAATACTAATATCTTCTTTATCTGCTATATCTTGAAAAGATAAATCTTGGAATAATCTCATTTTTAGAATATCTCTTTGCATTTCTGGTAAATATTCAACCAAATCAACCATCTGATTTTCAAGTTCTGTTCGTGTAATCTGATCCTCAATATTCTCATCTTCCAATTTCAATGTACTGAAAATATTAAAATCAGCTTTTAATGAAGATGATTCAGATACAAAACTCACTTTATTTGTTCTTCGAAAATGGTCTATAATTAAGTTGTGAGCTATTCTCATAGCCCAAGGTAAAAACTTACCTTCCTCATTATATGTCCCTAGCTTAAAAGTGTTTATTACTTTAATAAATGTTTCCTGAAAAATATCTTCAGCTAAATCTCGATCATTCAATTTAATCTGAATAAAACGATAGATTTTGTTTTTATGACGCATCAATAATGTTTTGAATGCGTTTTCATTTCCCTGAATGTATAATGAGATTAACTCACGGTCTTCCATTAGTTTCATATTCATAATTCCTCGTTTTAGAAGTAAAACAATTATTCGTTTTTCAATTTAAAAGAGTAAAATTATGCTATAGGCTACCTTATTTTTGAGTTATTTAATATTGCTAATATACAACTTAATCTATTACTTCCAAGAAAAAAAAATAAAAATTAAGTAATAAAAATTTAAAGTGTAGAAATTATTGAGTAAAAGAATTAAATCTGTTTATTGTGAAAATCAATTGTTAATTCTCTGTAAGCATCTGAATAATTATTATCATTATTTCTTATTAAAAATGAAACTTCTTCCGTTTGAATATACGTTTTAGAAAAAACAAGAATTGTTCTTTTGCTTTTACCTGGTTTTGCAAATAATATGATTTCTTTAGTACAAAACAACTCTAACTTTAAACAAAATTCTTTCCATTTATCCTTGTTCTCAGTAGTTAATATGATCCAAAACTTACCATTTTCAGTAAGCATCGAATGTACTTTATTAAAAAGCTGATCAAAAGGTAAATTAGCTTCATGTTTTGCTATTGCCACTTGTGACTTTTCATTTTGAAAAGTAGTTTCATAAAATGGTGGATTTGAAACTATTAAATCGTAATTCTTTTTACTTTCAAATAAAAGAAAATCTTCACAAAATCCATGTAAACGATTACTCCAATTAGAAAGACTAAAGTTATTTTCTAAATCAATAAAACTAAGTGAATCAATTTCAATTGCCTCAATCTCAATCATTAGATTTTTTTGAGCAATCATTAAAGACAAAATACCTGTTCCTGATCCAATATCCAAACATTTAAAATGTGATTCACATTCAACCAATGCGCCCAAAAGCATTGCATCTGTCCCAACTTTTAAAGCTGAGTTATCTTGATGTATTGTAAATTTTTTAAACGAAAAAGACGACATGAATTAGTCTAAATACAACGAAATTAGACCTGATGGAGCATTAATATGTAAGATTTTATTATCTCTATCCACTTTTTTAACTAAATCATCTAACAATGGGATCAAAACTTCTTTTGTACCATTCATTACTTGAATTAATGGATTTACTGATAAATCGATAATTGATTCTAAAACCCCCACTTCTCCATATTGTTCGTCAATAACTTTATAACCAACAACTTCGTGATCATAAAAGTTATTCCCTTCTAATTTTTTTAGAATTGAAGAAGGTAAATAAAGATTTTTTCTTAAAATTATTTTGGCGTCCATTTCAGAATTGATTCCTTCGAATTTTACTGCTGCAAATGGATGATTCTTTAATTTAAATGATTCTATGAAAAAAGGTGTTAACTGATTATTAATATCAATAAAAACATTATCAATATTATCATAATCTTCTGGATTAGTTACGTCCAAAAATAGCGAAACTTCACCTTTAAATCCGTGAAGTTTCGCTACATATCCTAAATTAAAGCAATCTGCTTTATTCATCAATGATTAAATTTTATTCAGCTGAAGTTTCTTCTTCAGTTGATGCTTCAGGCGCTTCATCAGTCGCTTCTTGTTCAGCAACAACTTCTTCTTCTACCTCTTCTACAACAGGAGCATTTTTAGCTTCAATTGCTTTTGCTTTTGCATCTTTTTTCTCAGCTTCAGCTTTCAAACGAGCTACTTTATCAGCATCTGCATTTTTACCTAAACCGTCTTTTTTAGCAACAATTTTCGCTTCTTTTTCAGCAACCCATGCAGCAAAACGAGTTTCTACATCAGCCTCAGTTAAAGCACCTTTTTTAACACCATTGATTAAATGGTTTTTGTAAAGAATCCCTTTATAAGAAAGAATCGCTCTTGCTGTATCAGTTAATTCAGCTCCAACTTGAACCCAGTGTAATGTTTTATCAAAATTGATGTCTATTGTTGCTGGATTTGTGTTAGGATTGTAAGTCCCTAATTTTTCGATGAATTTACCATCTCTTTTAGCTCTTGAGTCAGCAGCTACTAAATGGAAAACAGGTTTCCCTTTTTTTCCGTGTCTTTGCAATCTAATACGTGTTGCCATTTTTTTTTGTTTTATAAGTTGAAGTACGAAACTTCAGTTAATAAATAAATTATTCGGGTGCAAAGTTAGTCAAAAGTTTTGATAAATCTATATTTATATAAAAATTATCTATTTATCATAGATTTCAACTCATGCACCTCTTTTTGTAAATCTTGTAATGAACGTGATAAGTCATGATCATCCATTCGAATTTCAGGTAGTTCAGGTGAAATATAATTAACAAATTTCCACATCTCTAAAATATCATTCACATGAACAAAATAGGGTTTGTAAAAGGGATTTGTAGAACATAATTGAAATGACTGAGTCGAATCTAAGAGATTATGAACTATCTTAAAAACAATTCCATCTTCTTTTGTTACTACAATACATGGAGTAGCATTTCTAATTGTCATCCAATTCTGAACAAATTCAGCTATTACAAATGAACCTTCAACAACAGGAGGCATTGAATCCCCTTGTATAGGAAAAGTTCTATATTTCTTATTTTTCGATAAAAAAGGTAAATTAAATGTCGGTAATACTTTTAAATAATCCGGATCAGCATAGCCACGAGCATAGCCAGCACTAGCTTTTACAGGAATTAACTCAATCATTTCCTCATCATGTTCATTAACAATTGAAGTCAATACGCGAAGTTTTTGACCTTTTACATCCGTCAACAAACCTTTATCCATGCGCTCCAATTCGTTTTCTGTAAAATCTTCAAAATTCTTACGAAGTAATTCATCAATTGAAACTTTAAAATAATCACTAAATGCAACTAAATTTTCAATATTTGGTTGCGCTACACCGTTTTCATAACCACTATAAGTAGAGCGACTTAGTTTTAAGTCTTGAGCCACATCTTCTTGTGATTTTTTTAAACGTTTACGTAATATTTTAAGATTATTTCCTACTTCCATTTTCAATTATATTGAATTCGAAGTAAAGATATATTTTTCTTATTTAATAAGCAAATAAATGATTAAATTATAATCATCTTTTGACAACAATTGGTTTTCCTACCGTTTTTGCATACACAGCAGTAAATTTTGCTCCAAAGAATATAATTTGTGAAGAATAATAAGTCCATAACAATATAATCATCAACGTACCTGCAATTCCTCCATCTTTTGCGAAAAAATAATGTGCTAAATACGATTTAATTAAAAGTTGACCAAAATAAAGTAGAATTGATGTTACTAAAGCACCACCCAGCGCCAATTTCCACATAACTAACCCATCATGTAAGTACCTGAATATTAAAGTAAATATTAACAAATTAGTCAATATAGAAATACCATGTTGAGCAAACTCCATAAACACCCAACTAACGGCATTTGTCTGAGTAAAGAATTCATTTCCAACTGAAATAAGAATAGTTTGAGCAAAGTAAAGAACAATAACAATTACACCGAAAATTGCTAACATTGATACAGAAACCAAACGTGTAATAATTGTATCCAGAATCATTTTCTTCTTTGATAAAAAAACTTTTTCAACGTCAAAAAATTCATTCAAACTTCCTCTCAAAGACATCAATAATGCCGTACTAGACAATACAAGAGCAATTACTCCTGAAAGATTTAAAATAAAACTTCCTTTTCCAAGATTCATTCCATTTAAAAAAGAAATAATCCCACTAATATCCTTTATTCCAACTTGCTCTTTTAACATTTTACCTACAATCTCAACCATAGTATCATGTCCTACTATTCTACCAAAAGTGGCAAATGAAAGATATAACATGGGTACTAATGCAAAAATTGTATAATAGGATAAGGCAGCCCCATGAAAAAAACTTTTCTCCTTGAAAAATTCAATAAAAGTATCTTTAATCAAAACACCTATTTCTGACCAAGATAAATGCCTAATTCCTTTTTTTAATGTTAATTTCTTTGGTTTCATTTAAAATCTCAGTATGATATAATCTAATTTTCTCTTTGTTTTGCGTCAAGAAGTGATTGACAAAATATGCGCCAGAAAATTCACTTTCCATAAATTTAACTTTCAAACTCAATTTATTTTGCTTAGTCAATTCAAATTCGTTTGGACGAAAGAGAATAGTCCTCTCTCCTATCTTCACTTTATTAATATCACCAAACAACTCTGCTTCTTTTATGGTTTTGGAATCAAAATAAAAATTTAAAGGTGTATCAATTCGTTTAATTTTACCTTTTTCAAAATGAATAATTTTATTTGCCAAACTTAAAACTTCACTTCCATCATGTGAAACGAGAATAATTCCCATTTTACGTTTCTTCTTAAGTTTTAGAATATAAGTAGAAATTTTCGATCTTAATCTTCCATCCAAATGAACGAAAGGTTCATCCAATAGTAAAATTTTAGGCTCACAAGCAAGAGCTCTAGCTAAACATAAACGTTGCTGCTCACCACCAGATAGAATCAATGCTTTATGATTTTTAACATGATCTAATTCTACTAAATCTATTAATTCGGCTACTAGTTCATCTCGTTCTTGACGAGGTAAATAAAGAGCTTTTTCACGAATATTTTCTTCTACGGTGTGGTAAATATCTAATGCGAAATCTTGGTTAACTAATTGAATATCTTCATGTCCAGGAACTAAATTAAACATCGGTCCTAACACTTTTGTATCTTGAAAAAACACAGTTCCTGCACTTGGATCTTTTAATCCTGCAATAATTTTTAGCAGAGTTGTTTTTCCAATTCCACTTTTACCAACTATCCCAACTAACTCGCCTTCATTTAGCGAAAAAGAAATGTTATTTAAAATCTGCTTTTCGTATGAAAAACAAATACCTTCCAATTTCAATAACATTGATGCTTAATTACCAATTAATTCTTCAGGAAAATCCTGATTTACAATATAAATTCCAGGAATAGGATTTATCGTAGGCTCCTCTCCTTTCATAAAGATTTTTAATATAAACTCATCTTTCACTTCTTTCAAATCGAATGAATCTAACGCTTCTTCTGAACAAGCAAATTCTGTAACTGGCCCATCTGTTGAATGAATTTTAAAAACGCGCATGTTTTCAATTTCAAAAGAAAAATCTTTACCATCGGGAAAGGATCCTGCAATAGAATAACTACCTTTTTCAACGATTTCAACATTTGAAACATTCGAATTTAGGGCTAATTCATCTTCCCATTCGATTTTGTAATTATTCTCAGATTCTTCTCCACTGTGCTGTGCATCTGCATGTTCTTGAGAAAAATGTTCGTTTAAAAGATAAAAATGTGCTATTAGTTTCATTTGCTTATAATATGATTTTTTAAAATTACGCTTTAAATTGATACCAAGAAATTAAAAATGGACTTAAATCAAATAGATCTAAATTGAAATTTGCAAGCCATCATATGCAGTAAAAACATTGTTTGGTAACATTTTTTCAATATCTGAATTAACTCCAAAAAGATGCGAAATATGAGTTAAATAGGCTTTGGTTGGGTTTACTTTTTGAATAAAATCTAATGCTTCAGTTAAATTAAAATGTGAAATATGCTCTGATTGATGCAAAGCATTTACAATTAAAACTTCAGTACCTTTAATTTTCTCAATTTCACTATCAGAAATTGTTTTTGCATCTGTAATATAGGTAAAATTTCCTATTCTATAACCAAATACTGGCATTTTATAATGCATAACCTCTATTGGTTGAACCTTAATTCCACAAGGTAAATTGAAAGAATTATTCTCAATAATATTCATATTAATTTGTGGGATTCCAGGATTACGATCTCCAGAAAAAACATATTGAAATTCACGCTTTAAAGCTGCTGATACTCTTTCAGTGCAGAACACTTCCATATCTCGCTGTTCTTTGTAATTAAAAGCTCTGACATCATCTAATCCAGCAACATGATCTTTGTGTTCATGTGTAAATAATATACCTCGAAGTGATTTTACTTTATTCATCAACATCTGCTGTCTGAAATCTGGACCCGAATCAATAACATAATTTTCTTCACCAATTGAAATTAGAATTGAACTTCTAAGTCGCTTATCTTTTGAATCCAAAGATGAACAAACAGGACATTCGCAAGCTATCACAGGAACTCCTTGAGAAGTGCCCGAACCTAAAACAGTTATTTTTATTGATGACACTTCTATTTTGCTTTTATTAATTTAATCAAAAGTACTATCCAACCTGTAACAATCAATAATCCTCCCAATGGAGTAATAGGTCCTAAAAAACTAAGTTTAACATTTAATATCGGTTGTAAAGTCAATAAATAAATTGAGCATGAAAAAAATAAATGGCCCAAAATCAATAAATTAAAAACGGACTTTAATGAAAACTTTACTTTTTCAGCAATTAATCCCAAAAATAAAAATGAAAAAGCTCCATAGATTTGATACTTAACTCCAGTGTCAAAAGAAATGATTTTTTCAGGATTATTCGGCAATAGTGTTTTTAAACTATGCGCACCAAAAGCACCCAATATTATTCCTGTGAATAAAAAAAAGATCCCAAAAATGATATATTTCCTGTCCATATTATGTGTTTTTTAAATTTAAGGTATGTTCTAAAACAGACTTCCAATCTTTCCATTTCTTATAATCTCCAATTGTTTCGTTGTGCCAAATAAAAACGAAATCTCCTCCATATTTACTAACTTCTTTATACAATTCATCGATTAAACAACAACTTTCTTCCGTCGAAATTTTTAAATATTCATTCAACGTTCCATCCATATAAACAAAAGGATGAATTGTTAAATCAGTAATTTTATTTCGATTTAAATCAAACCATTGAAAAGGTCTTGCTGTTCCTGCCCTAAATCCAACATTATCTGCATATCCCATTGTATAATCGTTCTCAATACCCAATTTCAAAAGAGTTGAATAGGTTTTTGATATAGACAATCTTAAAAAATGTTGTCTTGAATTAACAACTCTTTCTCCCAATATATAAGACAAACGCTCAATTTCATTTTCTACATAAAGTGGATATGAATTTGATCTATAACCTGGATGTATACCAACTACTGCTTTATTGGCCATTCTTTTAATTAAGCTGACATGATCATCATTTTTATAAGTAATGTTTTTGTCAAATTTTGCATAATCAGCCAACAACCAAAAAACATTTACTTTAAATCCTCTATCAATAATTTCTTCAATATAAGAATAAGTGTCATAAGGATCAGCTTTTAATTCTTTCAAAACCAATTTACGCTCAACGATTCTTTCTTTGTCTTTTTTAATAAAATCTCTAATTATTGACATGTACTTTCTAAAGCCAAATTTCAATCGATAAGCATATGCATTATCGATATCAAAAGTCGGATGAATAGTCACATAATTAGTTAAAAATGAATTATCTATTCCTCCTTTAATCGAAAGTAAATTTAAAAAATCAACTGCCCATTGATCACAAACGGCTTTTTGTAACCAACCAAATTCAGAAAGAATACTATTTTTAGATTGAAACCTTCCATGCTGATCTAAATGAACAGAAGTATACTCTTCCATTCTAGAAAGAATATAAAAAATAGATGCTAAAGGATCTACAATTCTATTAAAAGACAGACATACTTCTTCATGAAAAAGACCTTTTTCAATCGCATAAACAAATATCGCTTCATCAAACAATAATGTAGAAGGAACCAATTGTGGAATTGATTCAAAATATCTTTCAGAATAATTAAACTTTAAATTGTTTGATGTTTCAAATGTGTAATAATCATTGTTTAATTTATACGGCAATCCCCTTTCTTTAAAGACAAAATCTAAGGTATAGATTAACCTTTCAGAAATTTGATCAACGTATATTTCTACCATTAGATTAATTCAATGATTTTTTCACAAATAAATTCAGCCGCAGCTCCGTTACCGTAAAAATCAGGGAATGTAAAATCTGGTTTTGAATTCAATTTAGAATAAGCATCTACAATTCTAAAATAATCCGCATCCGCTAAAATTGCATTTCCATTGTTTACGATCTCAACCCATTCAGTTTGTGGACGAAGAATGACACATGGTTTATGAAAGAAATATGCTTCTTTTTGAAGTCCACCACTATCTGTAACAATTAATCTTGCGTTCTTTTCTAAAGCAATAATATCTAAAAATCCCGCTGGATCAATCATTAAGAACTTATCACTCTTCTCTATTTCGTTGAATAACTCACTAGATAATTGATCTTTCATCTTCCCTCTTGTTCGAGGATGAGCAGGAAAAACAACTGACAAACCTGAAACTTTACTGATTTCTAATAACGCTTTAAAAATACCTTCAAGATTTTCAGCAATATCCGTATTGGAATCTCTATGAATAGTTGTTAAAATATATTCATCTTTTTTCAACCCTAGTAAATTCAACAAAGTAGATTTTTCATCTGAGATTGACGAAAAATACAAGCTGTTATCATACATGATATCCCCGCATTGAAAAACTCTTGGTGAATTTGCAGTAGCTTTCTCATTTGACATCAAAGTAAACCCTTCTTTTTCTAAATTTTCTAATCCGGTAATTGTTGGAGAAAAAAGTAATGATGACATGTGATCACATGCAATTCTGTTTACTTCTTCTGGCATAGCTTTATTAAAACTTCTCAAGCCTGCTTCAACGTGAATTACTGGTATGTGTATTTTAACAGCTGCCAAAGCTCCAGCTATAGTAGAATTAGTATCACCATAAACTAAAACAGCATCTGGTTTTTCTTTGATATAAATTTCCTCTAAACCTTCAATCATTTTAGCTGTTTGAGAACCATGTGATCCACTACCAACATTCAAATTGTAATTCGGATAAGGAATCCCCATTTCTTTGAAAAATATCTCAGACATGTTTTCATCGTAATGTTGACCGGTATGAACAATAATCTCTTGAATTTCATTTGAAAAATGATTTTTAATCGCTCTACTCATCGCAGAAGACTTGATAATTTGAGGTCTTGCCCCTATAATTGTAATTATTTTTTTCACTTCAACTTTATTAATTCATTAAACCTTGATCCGCGAAGCTAAAATAACCATTATCCGTGAAAATGATGTGATCCAAAATAGATATATCAATAATTTTTGCAAATTCCTTTAAATCTTTCGTGATTTTTAAATCTTCTGATGAAGGTTGAAGTTGTCCACTTGGATGATTGTGATACAAAATAATCGTCTGAGCTGATTTTTCCAACGCCTTTTTAAAAATCATTTTACCATCAACTACCGTTCCTGCAAAACCACCGGAAGAAATAAATTCGATTGAAATCAATTGATTCGCTCTATTCAACATAGCCACATAAAATACTTCATGCGTTAAATCTTGAAAAATATGTCTCACTAATTCATAAGCCTGATTTGATTTTGTAATTTTTTGTTTTTCTTCAGGTTCAGCATCTTTTCTTCTTCTCCCAATCTCTAAAGCTGCAAGAATTGATATTGCTTTTGCATCTCCTATCCCTTTGAATTTAGTTAATTCATTATGAGTCAGTTTTCCAAGTAAAGAAAGATTATTTGAAACTGATGATAATAAATCCCTAGCAAGTTCTAGAGCAGATTTTTCTCTTGAACCTGATCCAAGGATAATTGCAATTAATTCTGAATCACTTAAATTATGTTTTCCTTTTAGAAGTAATTTTTCTCTCGGGCGATCATCTTCTGCCCATGATTTGATGGTTATATTTTCAATCATAAACTATTTTCTTATTGAATTTAAGAAAATAGTTTCGATAAAACAAAAACGTCCTCAATAAATTGAGGACGTTTTAAAAGAAATTTATCTATTAATTATTTTTTCAACTTTTTAGAAAAATCAATTAAGATTGGTGTTGCAACACATAATGAAGAATATGTACCAATAACAACCCCAACTAATAATGCGAATAAGAATCCTTTAATTGCAGGTCCACCAAAGATGAACATAATTAAAACAACCACAAATAAAATCATAGAAGTATTGAAAGTTCTACTTAAAGTAGTATTCAAAGATCTATTGATAATTTCATGGTGGTGATCGTCTTCTTTACTGTTTCTTAAGTTTTCACGAATACGGTCAAATACAATTACGGTATCATTCATAGAGTATCCTATTACTGTTAAGATCGCAGCAATGAAGGCTTGATTTACATCTAAACTGAAAGGTAAAATACCATGTAACAAAGAGAAGATTGTAATAACGAAGAATGCATCATGCGCTAAACCAACAATTGCACCAATAGAATATTGCCAGTGACCGAAACGAATTAAGATGTAAGCAAATATTGCTAACAACGAGAAGAAAATTGCAACAGCTGATGAAGACCATAACTCATTTGAAATAGAAGCAGAAATACTTCTTGTATTCGTTACTTGGTATCCACCCATTTTTGATTTACAAGCATCTAAACCTTGTTTAATTTTAGCATTAACTTCATCAGTTGCACCATCATCTTTTAATTTATAGTTGGTAACGATTTCAACATTAAAGTCATTTGATTTAGTTTTCAAATCAATAGAAGCTATTTCTCCATTTTCAATAAGAACTTTAGATAATTCTTTACGGATTCCTTCGATATCAGCTTTTTGATCGAATTTAACAGTCATCATCCTACCACCAGTAAACTCAACTGATTGTTTTAATCCCATTGTAGAGACAGCGATTACACCAACAATTGTAGCAGAAATTGAGAACATGTAGAAGTATTTTCTTTTTCCAACCCAGTCAAAATTAAAGTTTTGGAATAAACCTTTAGACATTTTAGTATGGAAAGTAATTTCTTTTCCTTTTTTCAACCATGATGTTATTACCAATTTAGAAATAATAATTGCAGAGAATAAAGATGTGAAAATACCAATAATCAATGTAGTAGCAAACGATTCAACCTCACCTGTTCCGAAAACTTTCAAGATAATTGCAACCAATAAGTGAGTTACGTTCGCATCAATAATAGAAGGTAATGCTTTTTTGAAACCTGTATTAATTGAATCTTCTGTGCTTACACCTCTTGCTAATTCTTCACGAATACGTTCGAATATCAAAATGTTCGCATCGACAGCTGTACCAATTGTTAATACAATACCTGCAATTCCTGCTAAGGTTAACACAGCTCCAAATGAAGCTAAACTTCCAAAGATAAAAATAACGTTCACTGCTAAAGCAATGTTAGCTACTAAACCAGCTTTTCCATAATACCAATACATGTATAATAAAACCGCTAAGAAAGCAAATGCGAAAGAGATTAAACCTGCTTTAGAGTTCTCTGCACCAATTGTCGGTCCTACTTTAGATTGATCTTTAATTACACAAGGTGCAGGTAAAGCACCACCATTTAATAAACCAGATAAATCTTTAGCTTCATCAATTGTAAAGCTTCCAGAAATCTGAGTATTTCCTTCAGTAATAGCATTAATTACTCTCGGTGCACTGTAAACTAAGTTATCCATTGTAATTGCTACAACACGGCCAACATTATCACCTGTCATTTCTCCCCACTTATCAGCTCCTTCTTCAGACATTTTCAAGTCTACAGTTACCAATGAAGAAGATTGATCAAAACCAGTTGAAGCAGATTTAATATCTTTTCCACCTACTTTAGCAACACCATTATCAGGAACACTAATAGCATACAAGAAATGTCCAGAAGTTTTAGATTTTTTGTCTAATTTTTCAACATCTGCAGACCACATGAAACGTAAGTTTTCAGGAAAAACAGACATTACATCTTGACGTTGTAATAAACGATCTACATCTTCTTTGTTTTCAACAGATACAAAGCCAATTGAATAATCTCCGATTGGAGTTACTAATTCAGCTAAACCTTTTGAATTAGTTCCTAATGTAGATGTTAAATCACCTAATTTTTGTGTTTTAATTGTATCAACATTACCTGAATCAGCTTTTGTTGTATCAGATGCATCAACCACTTCAATTTCTTTTTGCTTAGAAACTTGAGAAGCTTGCTGCCATTGTCCAGCAATTTCAGATGGAGCAAATGTTTCAAAAAACTGAAGATTTGCAGTTGATTGTAATCGGCTAGCTACCGTAGATTCATCTTGAACTCCTGGTAACTCAATATATAAACGATTGTTTATTGGATCTTTTTGAATATTTGGTTGAGCAACCCCGAATTGGTTAATACGACGATTCATAATCATCTCAACACCATCCATTGAACTTGCCGCTTTGTCTTTTAAGAAAGAAACAACTTCAGAGTTTGATGAATTAATACTTAACTCTTGTAATTCACTAATTGCGAACAAACGAACCAAAGGCATATCTTTATTTACAGCTTCGTTTTCTTTTTGGAAAATATCAATGAAGTTACCTCCCCTTGAGTTATATTTAGCTACAGCTCTATCAAATGGTTTTTTGAAACGAATATCTCGAGGGTTTTTGATGTAACTTTTAACCATTTCTGGCACAGAAATTTCAAGTGTTACACTCATACCACCAACTAAATCAAGACCAAAAGCTAAACTTCTTTTCTTGACATCTGTAAAAGTAGATCCAAAAATAGGGTATACCTTACTTTCTGCTTTTTCTTTCAAAATTTGATTTACAAACGCTGCTTTTGCTAACTCTCTTGCTTCAGGTAAAGTCAAATCAACCTCAGTATCATTTGGCAATTCAGCCATTATTGTTCCTTCTTGCTTATGTTTTGCAAACAATTCATTTACTCGAGCATCAGCTTCTTTACTTGCCTTATTTTCAACATTTGAAGCAACCCATGTAAACGATAACTGATATACACAAACAGCAGTCAATAAGATTGTCAGAAACCAAAAAAAACCTTTATTACGCATTTTTAAAACTATTAGTTTATTCTTTTAAAGCCGCAAATATAAAATTTCAAATCAATACTATCAATAAAGTTGACAAAGGTTTTAATGACTTTATTAACAATATCAAATGAATAATTTTATAACCACTGATAAACAGACAATTACGTATATTAAAAAATTAATAACAAAAAATGACAAGTTCATTTGTTACTTTTATAAAGTATTGGATTTTATATTTGTACTAAAACTTAAAATAAGATGGATTTTATACTACAACTTGCATTAATTACTATACCTGCTGGAGCAGTATTATACACTTCAATGCAATTTCTTAAAAAACAAAATGAAAAAGAATTCATTCATTTGAATAATGACTTAAAAAAAGAACGTCAAAATTTCTTCTTACCTTCTAGAGTTGAATCTTATCAAAGAGCTGTTCTTTTAATGGAACGAATTCATCCAAATAGCATCGTTATGCGACTTCACAATCCTGCATTACCAGCTAAAATGTTTCAATCTGAACTTTTAAAGGCGATTAGAGAAGAATACGATCACAATGTTGCTCAACAGATTTTTATTTCTTTACAAGGATGGGAAATGGTTCGTAATTCAAAAGAAGAAACAATTAAAATCATCAATTTAGCTGGTAGTCAAATGGACGTTACATCAATGAGTAGTGATTTAGCAGCTAAAATTTTCGAAATCGTTGCAGAAGTCGGTAAGATGCCTACTGAAATCGCTGTAGATTATTTAAAAACTGAACTTCAAAAATTATTCTAATTTAATTAACAATGTATAAAGCAATTGATTCAAACGATATCGCTTATTTTAAAAGCATTTTAGGAGAAAGATGTTTTACAAATAATGAGTTATTAAAGGAATACGGACATGATGAAACGGAAGATTTATCTTTCATACCTGAAGTTGTTTTAAAACCTGAAACAGTTGAAGAGGTTGCTTTGATAATGAAATATGCTCATCAACATGCTATACCTGTAACTCCTTCTGGAGCTAGAACAGGCTTGAGTGGTGGAGCTTTGCCTATAGAAAAAGGAATTGCTTTAACGATGGAGAAATTCAATAAAATAATTGATATTGATGAGAAAAATCTTCAAGTTACAACTGAGCCTGGAGTAATAACACAGGTGCTACAAAATGCAGTAAAAGAAAAAGGGTTATTTTATCCACCAGATCCAGCAAGTAAAGGAAGTTGCTTCATCGGAGGTAATGTTTCAGAAAATTCTGGAGGACCAAAAGCTGTAAAATATGGTGTCACTAAAGATTATGTATTAAACCTTGAGGTTGTATTACCGACAGGTGAAGTAATTTGGACAGGAGCAAATGTTTTAAAAAATTCAACTGGTTATAATTTAACGCAATTGATTGTCGGTAGTGAAGGTACTTTAGCTATAATTACTAAAATTGTTTTTCGCTTAATTCCACATCCAACAAATGATTTAACTTTATTAGTTCCATTTTTTGATGCCGAAAAAGCGTGTGAAGCAGTTGCTGCAATATTTAGAGCTGGAATTACTCCAAGTGGATTAGAATTCATGGAAAGAGATGCTTTGATTTGGACGCAAAAATTCACGCAAGACGAGACTATAAAAGTAGCTGATAACCATCAAGCACATTTATTAATCGAAGTTGATGGTTTTGACAACGATTTATTGATGCAAGAATGTGAAAAAATCATGTCTGTTCTTGAAAATTTCGAAACTGATGAAATCTTATTTGCCGAAAGTCAAGCTCAAAAAGATAGTCTTTGGAGTTTGAGAAGAAAAGTTGGAGAAGCGGTTAAATCTCAATCAATTTATAAAGAAGAAGACACTGTTGTTCCAAGATTTGAACTTCCCACCCTGTTGCATCATGTTAAACGAATTGGAAATCAATATGGATTTAAATCTGTATGCTACGGTCATGCTGGGGATGGAAATCTACACATCAATATTATCAAAGGAGATTTATCTGATGAAAAATGGGAAAATGAATTACCAATTGCAATTCGAGAATTGTTCACAGAAGTTGTAAAACTTGGAGGTACAATTTCAGGCGAACATGGAATTGGACTAGTTCAAAAACCATACATGGACATTGCATTTCCAGATGTTACATTAAATCTCATGAAACAAATAAAGTTATTATTTGATCCAAAAAGTATTTTAAATCCTGGGAAGATTTTTGTTTGATAGATTTTAATTATTCATAAAATCCATACTACCACTTTTCATTTGGTGGTAGGCTCTTGAAAGATAAGCAATCATTACACGCATTGCATCAAAAGCTTCTTCTGTTTCAGCGCTAATCTCTTGTTTTTTCAAGCGAAGTAATAACTTCATATACAATGCATGAAATACAATTTCAACATGATTCTTATCTTTTAAATTCGATTTGTTTTTAAATTCATCAATGTAAGGAACAGCTCTTTCATAAACAGCTTTATATTTTTCTTCATTTGATACATTCAAAATTGAATTATGTAAATACGAAATCTCAACCATGATATCCTTCAAATCATTTAAATGACCAACTTTTTCAAGTTTTTGATATTGCATTTGAGTTATTATATCAGTATACCATTTTCTATAACTTGATAAAAATGAATCATCTGGCAATTGAGGACTTACATAATTTTCGATGATGGCTTCTAAATCAAAATGATAGGCACGCACAACATCTTCAATCTGATACATATATAAAACGTATTCAGCAATATTTTCTTTTAATTTTTGTTGAGCTATGATCATCTAAATTATTTTTTACCCATTTCTTTTTCAATCTCTTCCTGATTTTGATTCAAAAAGGCAGTAAATTCTTTTGTTACATTCATTTTAGGGTTGATGTAATTGAACTGCCCCCCTTTTGCATGAATCATCAAAATATCGATATTATGAAGTTTACAGTATTTCTCACTGAATTTATCAATTTTGTTTCCAATTGTTTCCAACTTATCAATTGTTTCTTTTTCCAAACGTGCTCCAGCTTCTTGTTGGTATTTTTCAAATTCTAGTTGTTGATTTTGAAGATTTGCTTGAATCCCTTCAGACTCCACTTGAGACAACTCATTGTTTTGAGCTCTTTTCATGAAACTATTATAATCGGATTGAATTCTTGCCCCTCTTGTTTCTAATTCTTTCTGAAGCGCCAATTGCTTTTTAGTTACAATAGCATCTTGTTCTTTATAATATTTAAAATTCAATTTTAAAGAATCTTGATTGTAATAAGCTATTTTCAATTCTCCAATCTTAGAAGGCAAAACTGATGGAACTGTATTTTCTACTTTCTTATCTTCTTTAGAGCTACATGAAACTATAATTGTTCCAGCTATAAGTAAACTTGCAATTGATAATTTTGTCATTATGTGAATTATTATAGTGAATTAATTGTTTTAAAAGCATCTGCCCAATCTGATCTCATAGAAACAAATCGCTCAAGTGAATTGTTTAATAGGTTTTCTGTAATCATTTTCTTTACATCTTCTAAACCATTTACATCAGTCTCAGAAATTTTGAAAGTTTGTTCAAATTGAGCTAATTCTATTTTTACAATGTATTTTGAATTGTAATTATGAATTTGAATTTTGTATCTTTCGTGCGGTATATCTGCAACTAATCTCATTTGAACTTTTTTTACAAAAATAATAGAATAAGTTAATATGACAATGTGAGATTAGAAAAGATATGATTTTGGTAAACAAAAAATGCGCCTCATCTGAAGCGCATTTGGTATGTTTTAAAATTAACCTTAAACTGTTAATACTAAATCTGTATATTCTTTAAATTCAAATGGAACTTTAACCATATAAGCATAATCTTGTCCGACTTCATACATATCTTCATCTGACTCTCTATAATGCCATTCAACCTTTACTTTAAAACCGTTGTCAGACAATTCATTGAGTTTGTAAAGTAAAAAAAGAATTCGCTTAGAAGAAGATATATTGAAATATTCCAGATCAATCTTAACGATTGTTTTTTGAAAAGGATTCATCAAGTAAGAATCGAACCAAGAAAGAATTGGCCCCCAAAATTCGTCTGGATTATCTGGAATAGATCTACCCTTAATTTCCATAATACCACTTTGACAATCAAAATGAATCAATGGAGTTTGAGTAGAAGCTTCAAATATTAATTTTTCCATTCTTTAAATTTGTATGATTATGCAATTTCAATATTATTTTTCTAATACACTAGTTAATTTCTACGAATTATGCTTTTTATTAGACTAACACCTTTTTTTATGGAACTAAAATCAAAACAAAGGTTAAAATGTGTTAATTATTGATTAAAATGTATCATTCAAAACGTAATCTGTAATCAATTCAATAGGAGAATCGATCATTTTATTTAAAGTCCATCCTTTTTTAATGAATATATTTTTAATTAAATCTGATTGATAAAAACCATATCGACCGATAATTGATACTGTTAATGATTCATCTAGTAATATTTCGACATATCGTCTAAAAAAACAAATTAAATTCTCTTCATGAAGTGATACAATTTCATCTAAATGATTTAATTCAGATAACTTTGAAGCGATTGTTCCAATAAATTGTTTACCGGATTCACCATAAACTGTTGAAATAATTGCATTTCTATCACCCAAAAAATTTGTTAACTGAATCGTTAAGTCTTCCGAAAACTCATTATTAAGCAGTTTTTGCAATACTAATTTCCCAAAATGATAACCACTTCCTTCATCCCCCAATAAATAACCAAATCCTCCATTCATTTGAGTAATATTCTTCCCGTCATATTGACAAACAACAGATCCTGTTCCAAGAATAGCAACAACACCTATGTTATTTCCCAAAGCAGCGTGACAAGCACCTTCAATATCTGATAAAATTTCAATGGTCTCAAATCCCCATGATAGGAAAATTTCTTTTAATCGTATTTTATTTTTATCAGAAGAACATCCTGCACCATAAAAAACAACTTTTGAAGATTTATATTCAGCATGTTTTTCCCAATAGTTAGTATAATCATGCATAAACTGTTCGTCCCATTGTTTTGGATGAAAAGATGAAGTAGTAAAATGTTTTCGAGCACCAAATGGATCGACATAACACCAATCAGTTTGTGTTCCACCACTATCTGCAATTAAAAATGATTGTCCCATTAATCTATGTTATAATGAATCTCAACAGTAGTTGCGCCTTTACCATATTCTCTGAAATCGGCATCAAAATATTCAATTCCTTCTTGTTTAGATAAAAACAAGCGAACTTCATCTTTTAAAACACCTTCACCTACTCCATGAATAACTACAATTTTGCGAATATATTTCGACTTTGCACGTTTGTAAAAGTTCTTGAATTCTTTTATTTGCTTGCTAAGAATCTCAAAATTCGATAAACCTGAGTGAGAATCCGTAATTTCTTCAATATGTAAATCGATTTCCCAAATATCAATAGGCTTTTTATAACCTGTCAATTGACCTTTTCTAACAGTATGCTTATTTGAAGAAAAAGAATCATCATCATTTAAAATCAAATCTGCATCGTCAGGTAATTTATAATCATTGCCATAAATTCTAACGATTTCATTCAATAGGAATGGACGTTCAAATCCAAATTCATCTTCTACAACACAAGACTTAGAATCAATTAATTTCTTAATTACTCCACTCCCCGACTCATATAATAAGCCTACTTTTTCGCCTACATTAAAGTTCATTAAAAAAAGCTTTTAGGTCCAAATTCATTACTAAATAAATAGGCAAAACAAGAGCTGCAATCCAAATCAAAATAGTTATTAATTTAAATATGACAGATGCATCACGAAGCAAAGGTGTTACTAATACATTATTAACTTGACTTGCTATAATCGGGCTTGTTTCTTCTTCCGGTAATTGATCGACATACATTCTCAATGAAGTAGAGAAAGACAAGATTACTTCTTTTATTTTTGAAAAATCTCTATTTGAAAGCAATTTATAGGAAACTGTGTAATTTACTTTTTCAGTTTTCAATTCTTTATGAATCTGATAATTCTTCTGAATTGCTCGAACTCTTAATCCCATTAAGAAACCAAAAATCATGATAATCCATTGATTTAAATATAAACCTATGAGAATCAAAAATAATGAAGAAATAAAAGAAAATATTAACTGAAAAAGTTCTTGACTTGAATTAACTAATATTCTTAAGATCTGACCGCCATCTAAAGGATCTAAAGGTAATAAATTCATCATGTTCAAGAACAAAAATAAAAACCCTATTTCTATAAGTGAAAAAAAATGATTTATTGAACCAATATAAACTAAAACGGAACCAATAATTATACCAGGCAAAGGTCCTGCTAAAATTACTAAAATGCTTTGTTTTTGTTTGTATTCATCTTTTTTTCCTTGAACAAATGCTCCCATTAATGGAACAAATAAGAGTCTCACATTTTCATATTTAAACAACTTCATCATTGAAAAATGACCTAATTCGTGGATCAATAACACAATGACCAAATAAATAATAAAATTTAAAGAATCTGAAAAAACCAATAATAATGAAAGCACAAAAAGCACAATCGAAAAAACAGTCCTACTACTATTTTTTTTTACTTTTGTTTCTTTAAGATCTGGTTTTTCAGGATAAAAATCGAATGCTTCCATTTATATAATTAAGATATATATTGTCTAAAAATTGACGATTATTTTTTTACAAACTGAGCAAAGTCTTTTGCAAAATAAGTTAAAATTCCATCTGCACCTGCTCTACGAATACTTAATAGCATTTCAGACATAGTTGCTTCATAATTTAACCAACCATTTTGAGCAGCTGCATATACCATAGCACATTCGCCACTTACATTGTATGCAGTAATAGGTGTGTTAAAATTTTCTTTCAATAAATGAATGATATCTAAATAGCATAACGCCGGTTTAACCATAATAAAATCAGCTCCTTCTGCAATATCCAATTCAGCCTCGATTAAAGCTTCCCGTTTATTCGCAGGATTCATCTGATATGTTTTTTTGTCCCCTAATTTTGGTGCAGAATTCAACGCATCTCGAAAAGGTCCATAAAATGCACTTGCATATTTTGCAGTGTAAGACATAATACTTACATCCGTGAATCCATGCCTATCTAGTTCATTTCTTAAATAACCAACTCTTCCATCCATCATATCCGAAGGACCAAGAATATCAACACCTGCTTGAGCTTGAGCAATTGACATTTTAGCTAAGATTGGTAAAGTTTTATCATTAACAATACGTCCATCTTCAACCAAACCATCATGACCGTCTGATGAGTATGGATCCATAGCAACATCACTCATTACAACGATATCTGGAAATTCTGATTTTAATTTTCGAATTGCGTTTAAATAAAAATTGTCTTCAACATAACTGTAAGATGCAATTTGATCTTTCAAATCATCATTAACAGCAGGGAAAATATCGAATGTTTTTACTCCTAATTCGATACATTTTTCAATTTCAGGAAGCAACAAATCAATAGACCATCGATAATTATTAGGCAACGATTTAATTTCAGTTTTTATACCTTTACCGTCTTCCAAAAAAATTGGATAAATCAGATTTTCAACTCCTAATTTAGTTTCTTGAACCATATCGCGAATTGCACTATTCTTTCTATTTCTCCGAGGACGAATATTCATTACTTTCTATTTTACCACAGTAAATATAATGAATAATAAAACCTTCAAATTCATTTTCAATATTTTTTTCAAAACAATTTTAGTTTTAAAAAGAATATTTATTAATTTTAGCAGAACAAAAAGACAATTCGCACACTTATGAAATTAAATTTTAATAAAATAGCTACTATTATTTTAGGTGGATTTATTATTGCATCATGTAATGGATCTTCCGATAAAAATGAAATCGACAAAGACGTTCTTGATCCTAACAGCTCTATTAATACTAATTTCGACGGTAAACTTTTCAGTATTCCTTCACCTATACAAATGTCCCTTTTACTAAAGGAGGCAAATATACCATTTAAAGAATCTTTATTGAATCAAACTGATAAAAGCAAAAATTACACAACTGAGTATAAACAAGCTTTAAATCTAGGTATTTACGGTACAGATTTAGGTTACGCTTCAATTAACGAACAGAATGGAATTGCATTGAAATACTTATCAGTTGTTGAAGGACTAACTTCTAAATTAGGATTAGAAGGTGCTTTCGATAAAAATTTCATGACTCGTTTTGAAAAATACCATACTAACAAGGATTCAGTTATGGGTATTATATCAGATGCTTTTAGAAAAGGTGATAACTTCCTGAAAAATGCAAAAAGAAAATCTACCTCTTCTTTAATTTTAGCAGGTGGATGGATTGAATCAATGAATTTTGCTTGTAAATTAAATAGCATTAAAGAAAATCAAAATATAATAAACAGAATTGGAGAACAGCAACAAACTTTAACTTCATTAATTGATATCTTAGTTGAATACAATTCAAATAAGTCGAATGATGAATTGATCGCTGATTTAAATGAATTAAAAACAATTTATGACAAAGTTGTTATTGATTATCAATTTGTAGCACCAAAAACAGATGAAGTTAAAAAAGAAACTACTCTTCAACACTCTTACAAAGTAAAAATTGACAAAGAAGTTCTAGCTGAAATTGAATCAAAAATTAGTGCAATTAGAGCTAAAATAACTAACTAATTAAAAAAATAAATACGATGAAAACTATTATAAGTTCTTTATTATTCATTTTTGTTATTTCTCAAAGTTCATTAGCTCAGGATTGTAATGATGTTGTGAAAGTTTGTGAAAGATACTTAAAAGGAAAAGAAGGGAAAACTTTATTCATTTCTGATGGTCAAGTATATACAGCATTTTTAGATAGAGAAAAAGCAGAATTTAGAACAACATTTTTCGGTGGTTCTAAATATAGAATTGCAGCTAGCGCAGGAAGTGATGATGATTATGTTATTTTCACAGTGAAAGACCTAAAAGGGAATACAATATTCACAAATAAAAACCATAAAAATGCCCCTTATTGGGATTTTGTAGTACCAAATACAATTCCTGTAATTATCGAAACTGAATTAGATTTGGATAAAAAAGTAACTGGCTGCGCAGTAATGTTAATTGGATTTAAACAATAATTCTGCTGTTTCTTAATGAGTGAAAGAATTCTAAAAGCTTTAATGCAACTTTTTGCAATCATTGCGAAAGTAGATGAAGAAATTGAAAACAATAATTCACATTTAGAAACGAAAAGTACAAATAGTCGAAAAATAGTTGAATCCTTTTTAAGGTCCGAATTAAATGCTTCATTAGTTGAAATTTACTTAAAACTATATGAAGAATTCATCTTAATTCATAAAGGGAATCTTAAAAATAAAATTGCTGAGAAAAAAAGAACATCTGTCAATTCAGTTAAAATCTTACGTATTTGCTCTCAAATAAATGAAGAGTTAACTCAAAAACAGAAAGTGGTCGTACTTTTCAGAATTTTTGAATATATACAATCAAACTCAGAGATAACTTCGCAAGAAATAGATTTTGTTACTACTGTTTCTGAATCATTCAATGTTTCCGAACATGAATTTAGCCTAATTAAATATATTCAAAAAAATGATTGGTCTGAAAAAATAGATGACAAAGATGTTTTATACATCACTCCTAATCAGTTCCATTTTGACCATGCAAAAACGTTCGTAGTTGATGGTTTAGATAATGAAATTCGAATACTTCGAATAAAAAGCATAAACGCCTTATTTTTCAGATATTTTGGTCAAGATGAACTGGTAATGAATGGACAAATTGTGTCTAATGATAGAACTTACATTCTAAATCATGGCTCGTCAATAAAGACATTAAAAAGTAAAACCGTTTATTACAGCGATGTTATTACTCGTTTTCTTGAAGATAATCATTTTGAGAAAATAGTTTATTCTGTCAATCATATTGATTACAATTTTAAGAATGGTAAAAAAGGAATTCATAAAATAAATTTAAAAGAAGAATCCGGGAAATTAGTTGGTATAATGGGGGGATCCGGAACAGGAAAATCTACTTTAATCAATATTTTCAATGGAAACATTAAACCTTCAAACGGCTCGATAACTATAAACAATATTGATATTCACGCTAACAAACATGATTTAGAAGGTGTAATTGGCTATATTAGTCAAGATGATTTATTAATTGAAGAACTTTCCGTTTTTCAAAATTTATATTTCAATACAAAATTATGTTTTGACCAACTTTCAGAATTGTCAATTAATAAGAAAGTTATTGAAGTTTTAAACGCTGTTGGATTAATTGATGTGAAAGATCTTATCGTTGGGAATGTTTTGGATAAAACAATTTCAGGAGGACAACGAAAACGACTTAACATAGCTTTAGAATTAATTCGTGAACCTTCTGTTCTGTTTGTTGATGAACCAACCTCAGGATTATCTTCAAGAGATTCTGAAAACATCATGGATTTATTGAAAGAATTGGCTTTAAAAGGAAAACTTATTTTCACTGTTATTCATCAGCCTTCTTCAGATATTTTCAAAATGTTTGATCGACTAATCGTATTAGATAATGGTGGTTATCCAATTTTTGATGGAAATCCGCTTGATTCGATTGTTTATTTTAAAACACATATTCATCACGTAAATGCTGAAGATAGAGAGTGTAATTTATGTGGAAATGTTAATCCTGAACAAATATTCAATATAATCGATGCTAAAGTAGTTGATGAATTTGGAAACTTTACGGATACTAGAAAGACCTCCCCACACGAATGGAATGAGTTATACAAGCAATATCAATATATTCTCAATAATGAAAAAGTTAGCGAAACTGAAGATAAATTATTACGTGTAAAAACAAATAAGCAATCAAATAAAAGAACTCAATTCAAAGTGTTTTTTAGTAGAGATGTATTAAGTAAAATTGGAAATACGCAATACATATTAACAAATTCGTTGGTTGCACCGATTTTAGCTTTAATATTATCATTATTTGTTAGATACTATAAAAAGACAAATAGTTTAAGTGAATATTCATTTTTTGAAAACGAAAACATTCCTCAATACCTATTTATTAGTGTTATTGTAGGGCTATTTTTAGGTTTAACCGTTTCAGCTGAAGAAATCAATAAAGACAAGAAAATCCTTAAACGAGAAGAATTTTTAAATTTATCTAGAAGTAGTTATTTAGCTTCTAAAATTTCAATTCTCTTTTTAATATCAGCAATTCAAAGTTTCTTGTTTGTTCTAATTGGTAATTACATTTTAGAAATCAATAATATGTTACTTCCATTTTGGTTTGTATTATTTTCGATTTCTTGCTTGTCAAATATAATGGGACTTAATATTTCAAGTGCATTTAATTCAGCCAAAGTAATATACATTGTTATCCCTTTATTGATAATTCCTCAACTTTTACTTAGCGGTGTAATTGTGAAATTTGATAAATTAAATCCAACCATTTCAAAAACCAATGAAGTTCCTTTTATAGGAAACATGATGGCTTCTAGATGGGCTTACGAAGCAATTGTAACTGAGCAAGCAACTTACAATGAATATAGTAAGCAGTACTTCAAGCTTAAAAAAGCAAAAAGTAAAGCTGCATGGAAAAAAGATTATTGGCTTCCGGAAATGAAAAATGCACTAAATGCATCGAAGCAAATTTTACTTTTCAATGAGATAGCTGAAGAGCTGAATAATTGGGAGAATTTAAAATGTGAAAGTTGCTTAGACGATTTGAAAAACATTTCTTATTTGTCGAAAAGTGAAAAAACACACAATTCAATTGCAAAATTTCTAGATGTATTAAACAATCAGTATACTTCTGACTACAATAAATTAACTGTTGACATTGATAACATAACACAAAAAATAGGACGCTCCAAATTTGAAAAATTACAAAATGAAAATGAAAATGAAAGTATCAATGAATTAGTTACAAATAAACGAGAAGTAGATAAAATCATTGCAACTGAAGATGAATTAATTCAAAAGTCAGATCCTATTTATATTAATCCTTCTGAATATTCATTTTTTAACACACCATTCTACAGCTCTTCTAAATTTTTATTTGGTATTGAAATCTCAACATTTTGGGCTAATTGTTTAATCCTTTGGTTCATGACAATTATTACTGGTATCGCTTTATATTATAATTGGCTTAAAAAATTCATCGATTACATTCAATATATATTCAGTAAAAATAAAGCATAAAAAAAGAGCAACTAACATTGTTAATTGCTCCTCCAAAAAATTTTATTTATTGATTACATCAACATACCACCACAAACATTAATCGTTTGACCTGTAATATAACCTGACATATCTGATGCTAAAAACACAGTTAAATCAGCTACATCTTTCGGTGAACCACCTCTTTTTAATGGAATTGAATTTCTCCAATCTTGAACAACTTTTTGATCTAAAGCAGCAGTCATTTCAGTTTCGATAAAACCAGGAGCAATTGCATTGCAACGAATATTTCTTGAACCTAATTCTTGAGCGATAGATTTAGTAAAACCAATTAAACCAGCTTTTGATGCTGCATAATTTGATTGACCTGCATTACCACTAACTCCAACAACTGAGGACATATTGATAATAGAACCTTTTCTAGCTTTCAACATTGGACGTTGTACAGCTTTTGTTAAGTTAAATGCAGATTTAAGATTTGTATTCATTACTTCATCCCATTGTTCTTCTGTCATTCTCATTAACAAAGTATCTCTTGTGATACCAGCATTGTTTACTAAAACATCAATTGTTCCAAACTCAGCTACTACATCATCAACTAATTTAGATGCTTCGTCAAATTTTCCAGCATCAGACTTAAATCCTTTTGCAACACCACCATTCGCAGACAATTCTGTTTCTAATGCACTTGCTTTTTCTTCTGATGACAAATAAGTAAATGCCACTTTAGCACCTTGTCTTACACATTCTTCAGCAATTGATTTACCAATTCCTCTTGAAGCTCCAGTGATTAAAACCACTTTATCTTGTAATAAACCCATAATTGTAATTTTCTATTTTAGTAAAGCTTTTGGCTTTAGATTTTCAAAGATAATAAAATTGTTAAAGTTGAATTAGAATCAGTTGAAGAAATCCCAAGTAATTCCTAATTGAATTAAGTTCTTTTGAATTGGATACCCCACCAATTGCTGGTTTAATCGGTTGTTCCAGAAATATCCGATATTACTCATTCTAGCATACATTCTGAATTCGTTGATGGTAATGCCGAAAAATGCTCCCACATTCAACATACTTTGAAAAGTACTTTTAGTTTGATTCAAAGTCATTACATCCAATACTCTGTTGTAATTTATTAGTTTATAATCTGAAATCCATGAAACATCTGCACCATAGATATATTCTAGTTTTTTAGATTTAAACGCTCTCCCTTTTCTAAAAATCCGTGCATTCAAATTATATTTCGGAACATATTGAAAGTTTGATGTTGGAAAAGAAAAAATACATCTTGGTTGAATCGTTATTTTACGAAATGTATAACTTCCAAAAACGGTCAAAGTCGTATTAGAAAAACTTTTTATTGTATCATTCCTCCATAGAGAATCAATAAAAAAGTAATTATTGTTCATCGTCAAAAATGAAGCTTCTAATCCAATTTGTTTCAATGAATCGAATACATATTTCAACGATCCATCTAAGAATATTCTACTTTGTAGTTGATAATTACTTAGTGAGGTTGTGTAATTATTCGAATAATAATAGCGTTGAAATGGAATAGGTAATTTTTGTTCAACCTTTCCATAGATAGATGCATTCAATTTTGAAATTTTAGACGAAATTGAAGTTTCATTGCTCCATTCATTTTTTGCTCCAACCAAATTAAAATTAAATGAATTGACAAGCGAATATTTTTTATTCAACATTTTTAAATTAGAGCTTAAATTAATTTCACTCGTATCATGATGGATATTACTATTTTGTGTATTCCAATAACGATAGTTCAACAAAGCATCAAAATAAACATTTCTTAGTTTTGTAAAAATACCTGCCCCATTTTTTAAGCTTGCTAATTGAAATTGATCTCTTGTAATCAAGCTATCAATGTAATAATGATTATAATTAGATAGACTTGTCATTTGCTCATTGTAAACTCTGTTGTCTATTTTCAGATGATGACGAGTGATGAATCCTAAAAAACGCAATGAATCTTTAAGCACGTTAAAATGATTATCAATTAGCAGATTAACATTCTTTTGTTCTGAATATGTTTTATTTGCTAATGAACTCAAAACATTTACATATTCTAAGCCATTCGATAAAATAGTTGAATCATTATAAACACCTCCGTTTAATTTTGTTTTTTTATAGGAATAATTTCCTTCTAATTTAAATGAGTAAAACTTCCCGTTGCGTCTCAGATTAATCTGAAATGAACGAGAAGTAAAATCACTGTTTTTCAATATACCTTGAGAACTATTTTGATTGATAAAAACATTCAACAATACATTTTTCTTAAACGCTTGTTCGAAATCAACGTTTAAGAGTTGAGTCCCTTTTGATCCAAAAGAATAATTAAATCCAATATGAGGTAATGCGGAAAATTTGAATGATTGATTTAGAGAATTCCCTTGTAATAATTGAAATTGAGTATGATTCATTAAAAAATCATTCGTCAAATAATTTTGATTTCCAAAACTACCACCAGGAATATTTGTAAGAATTCCTGATACTTTAAGATCCATTGAATCAATCGCCCCAGATGATTGATAACCGTATTTTATAGTATCCTTTTCAGTATAAATGCTGTTGATTTGACCTTTTACAGAAAAAGCAAGAGAAAAAAGAAAAAGAAAACTTAAACACTTCATGTATCGATAGCTCAATAAAAGTTAAAGGTATAAAAAAAGGGGCAAATGCCCCTTCAATATTTTCTAAGATCGTAACAAATTATTTTTTGTTAACGAAAACTTGTAATCCTGATTTCAAGTTAGCTGCTTTGTTAGAATGAATAACATTAACTTTCGCTAATTTATCAATCATTGCAATTACACTTGGTAATAAAGTCACAGCTTCATCTTTAGTAGATGCACGTAATTTACGTACCGCATTACGAGTAGTTTTATGAACGTATTTGTTACGTAATCTTTTAGACTCGTTTGATCTAATTCTTTTTTGTGCAGATTTATGATTTGCCATTTTTTTCTTTATTATTATTTACAGAACTTAATCCTTGTAGCCCATAGGAGAATCGAACTCCTGTTTCCAGGATGAAAACCTGATGTCCTAACCACTAGACGAATGGGCCTTATTCCTTTTAATTAACCTTACAATATTTCAATTGCTACTTTTGTAGCCCATAGGAGAATCGAACTCCTGTTTCCAGGATGAAAACCTGATGTCCTAACCACTAGACGAATGGGCCTTAATCCTTTTGTTTCACTTATTAAGCCGCTGCTCAATTTCGGAGTGCAAATATAAGCACGATTTTCTTTAATCTCCAAATAAAAACGACTTTTTTTTTATTTTTTTTTGATCTAAATAATATTTTTTTGAAAATCAATTATTTAAAAAATAATTTTTCGTTATTATCTTTTAAATAATTGATTAATTTTCTGCTTCTAATAAGCTTTCGCAATAACAACTCTTCTTTTTGAAGGTTTACCTGTTACCATACAAACACCTTCTTCATCTTCTGCATCTAAAGGAATGCATCTAATTGTAGCTTGTGTATCTTGCTTGATTTTCTCTTCCGTTTCTGAAGTTCCATCCCAATGAACCAAATAGAAACCACCTTTTTCTTTTAATTGAGTCTTAAATTCTTCGTAAGTATCAACTTTATGAAAATTCTCCGTTCTAAATTTTGCAGCTCTGTTGTAAAGATTCGTCTGTATATCTTCTAATAAGTTATGGATATAAGTTTCCAATCCTTCAAAGTC
>CALPUT020000003.1 GCA_943326825.2 Chryseobacterium gleum
GTTGCATTACTTGTTACAGTCATAGTTAAAGTAACTGTATTACCTGCATCCCCTGCTGCTGCAGTGTATACTGGAGTCAATGTCGTTGCACCAGATGTAATTGATCCGGCTCCATTTTCAGTCCATGCAATTGTTCCATTTGAAGAAGTTGCTCCACTGACAGTTGCTGTTCCATTAGCACAAATTGTTTGAGTTCCTCCAGCAGTTGCGGTAGGACTTGAAGGTGCTGTAAATGTATTAGTTGCATTGTAAGTTGTACTAAATGCACCATATGAAATTGTTTCAGTTAACGTAAATGTTGTACTTGAACCAGCAGCTAAACCTGTAATGTTTTGAGTTAAACTCCCTGTTGTTGAAGAAGGGAATGTTATCGCTGGAGAAGCAGTCCATAAATACGTAGTTGATGCAGATGCAACAATAGGCGTAGTATAAGCAGAAGAAGGTGGAACTTGAAAAACAGAAGCAGAAGCTGCTGTACATGAATTATCATTTATTGCTGAACTTATTACTCCTGAATCATAAGTCAAATTTGTTGGAGAACCACAAAAAGACGTTAGTCCTGTAAAAACTACTTTAGCATTTGTTAATGTCCCAACATCTGCTCCAGTACAATCAAAAATCTGTATAGACCATCCACCAGAAGCAGCATTACAACCATAAATTAGACTCCAATCAATATTAACTGTAGAACCACCATCAGTTTTGTATTTGCCGAAAGTTCCTGTTAAAGGAACTGATGCAGTACATATATCCAAAACAGATGAAGAAGCCGTTGAAAAAACTAAATTACTAACATCATTGCCACTATTACAAATATATCTCAATGATGATAGTGTAACTGTAGGCGATCCACAAGAAGCAGGCCCTTTTAAATAGAAAACTAAATCTGAAACGAAAGTGTGAGTAGCTGAAAAACTAACTGAAACCCCGGTAGAAGCAGATACAGTTGATCTTGCTTCTGGAGGGTTATAATATGTAAAAGTACCATTTGAAGCTGCTGTACCTGTTAAATTTGTAGAAGAGCAAGTCATCGCGCCTTGAGCGATAGACGTACTTCCATTTAAATTCCAAACCCACGCATTATAACAACCTACTAACGTACCCGAATTATCTGTAATTTGAACTCTGTATCCATCACTTGCTAAAGAGGAAATTGTCGAAGTTGAACCTGTAGATGTAGAATAAGCAACCCAAGAAAAAGTTGTTTGATCATGGTAAAACCATTCAAAAGTCCAAGGACCAGTTCCACTTGGAGGCGTCGCAGTTAAACTACCGGCATTAGTAGCTAAAGTTCCTGATGACCATATATAAATTGACTCGTTAGCACTACCGTCAGTATAAACAGTTGATGATGTCCCTGAATTTCCATTTGCAGTTATTTGACCAAAAAGCGAAACCGCACTAATTGAAAATAACAATGCTAAAAAAACATTTTTCATTACTTAGTAATTTGTTGATTTATTAAAGCTTGTTTTCTTTGAATCAGTTGATTTTTGAAAAGAATATACTGATTAATTTCCTCTTGAGAACCTGATTGACTTTGAATAATTCTTATTTTATTATCTACATCAGTAAGGGAGTTAACGCATTCTTCTAGACTATACTCTTGAATAGATTTAGATCGAAATTCTGAAGTAGATTTATTTTCTAAACTTTTAGTAGGGTCTCCTTCCACTCCAACTCCTTCATAAATTTCAACTCCAGTTACTGTAGTTTTAACTTTTTGAGGTGCAGCCGATTGAATTTGTCCAAAAACACTTTGAGAATTAAACAGAATAATTGCAATAACAACTTTCTTAAAATTGTTTCTTTGTGAATAGCTCAATCTAACTAATAGATTAAGTTTAGTAGATAGTAAACGCATAACGTAGTGTAATGTATAGTATATTAGCTTATTATAATAGTCTCAATCACAAAATTAATAAAGTAAATTCATATTTTCACTATTAATTTAATTTATTTTCAAAAAACACACATGTAAAATATTGAATACTTGTATTTTAAGCATTTTTAAAGTGAAAAAAGAACTGTAAAACAATCTATTAGCTAAACTCTTTTAGTTTAAAATGATTAAATAAAATTTCAATTTAACATATAATCTTTAAACAAAAAAGAATCTTGGAAATCAGTAATTACGATAATCGTTCCATAAACAACTTCTAAATCCAACAACTAAATAATAATTTTGTTCTTTTAAAGAATTATTCGTTCTGAAATGATTTTCAATAAATACCTGAAGATTAGTTGAAGCATCCAGTACATAAGATGTTGATAGCATTATTCTTACTCCATTATTCCCTTTTCCCTGTCCAATTTTATTATAATATTCATGAGGTCGATTATTGTAAGATTGGTATATATCACCTCCGTAACTTAAACCATCTTTCAAATCAAATCCTTTTAGGAAATAACTTGCGAAAAACTTAATACCCATTTTAGATCTTTGCCATTTCAATTCGCCCAATATCTCTGCAAAATTACCTCCATATGGATTGGCTAATGAATAACCTTGATTGCCATAATTTTGAATTAATAAAGAGTGAGAATAGGTATAGGGTCTTGCGGTGTTAAATTCAGTTCTATAAAAAAAATCTCCAACTCTATTTTGAAACCTCCCTTTTATACCAAATTGCCCACCGTATTTATTACCCCACCATTGTGTTTTTTTGCGTAATTCCGACAACGAAAATTCATCTAAAATCGCTTGAGCATAGACTGTATGACCTTTGTATTTTGCCGAAATTTGAAAACCTAAAATGATATTGTCTGAAGAACCCATAGAATACTCTTGAGGACGATAAAATATAATTGGATTTAAATATTCTGGATCAAAACCTCTATTTAATGTCGTGTCTTTTGGTTGAAAAATTACCGTTTCAAAAAAACCCAAATTCAACCATTTTGTTGCATTTATACTTAAATAATGGGTCGCAGCATATTTATTTTTCCATTGTGACTTTACTTTTTCACGGTAAAACTGATACAACATCAAATATTCCAATCTCCAAAATTTTGTTCTAATTTGAGCAAATGGAGCAGGAACTGAATAATCACTTAATAGCATCGATCGATTTCCTTCTCCAATAAAATTGTTGTCAATTCCCGCTTGAAAATTGAACACTTGATTTGGGGTAAACGAAACACGTCCTCTTAAATCCAAATAGGAAATTAAACTATCTTTTTTACGTTCAAAATAAAATGATTTTGGTGCTAAAAAAGAGGTGTCGATTTTTCCTACACCATCAATTGCAGCTATACGAACAAACCACTTATTTGCAAACTGTGTTTCTATAAAAGCTCCTAATCCAGTTCGGTATTGATTATCAATTGGAGTATATGCCAAATCAGTTATTGCATGAACTCTAAAATAATTTCTATTATTTACTTTTGAAATATAACCAGTATTCGTTTTTTTAAAACTTTTAATTGTTCCAATTGTCGGTAAAATACTTGAATGCTCTGTTAAACTCAACGCCTGAATAGAGTCAGAAGGCATTTCCTCATATAACATTTTAACTTGTACTTGAGAAAACCCAATATTTGCAATAATAAAAGCTATGTAACTAATCCACCTCATCAAAAATCGTTGTAATGATTAATTAATCCTGTTCGAATTCCAACATTGATGAAATTCGTTTTAAAGTTTTTTGGAGCATAATCATTTCGATTTACCCATGTCAAAAATGCCGTAAAATTAATTTTTCGATTGATACGATAGCCAACTTCAATTTGATGGTGAAATAATTGATTATTCTGAATAGTTTGAATTTTATTTACTACCAAAAGTGAATTTACCTGATAATCTCTTAATTGGTACATGATTGTTTTGTAATCTACATAAAATCGTTTGTATTCGTAATTGAATCGGATAATAAACTCTTGAAATCCTGCTCCTTTTGTGTGCGCTAATGGTAAATTATAATGACTGTAATTCAATCTTCTATTTGTCGCTGTATATAAAGTTGATGGTACATCATTGTATTCTAATTGCAACATTAAATTCTTTACATTAAAGAAATTATAGCTACGAACACCTAATTGAAATCCAACATGTTTTGAATCCAAATTAGACATTGCAACTTGAGAATAAAGTCGGTGATTTTTCAAGAAAATAACTTCTAAATTTAATCCCAAAAGAGAACTCATTTGTTTACTATTAGAATAAGCCGCTTCAGTTAAACCTGGAATTGGATTATAAAACCATGAATTAACTGGCTGAGTTGTCACTGAATCACCTTTGCTCCAAATAATTCCGTCAAAAACACTTAAGGAGATGATTTCTGTTGGTTTAAACGTTAAGTAATTTACAGAATATCCTTTCGGTTCATAATACGCTTCATCAGTAGTTTTAATTGGTCGACGCATTAAATTAAACAACTTTTCACGCATAAATACATAGGAGAAACGCTTTGAAATAAAGTAATTCACTTGAATGTACGGAGCATTAATACTATTATCAGACAATAGGAGCGAACGATAACCTGCGCCGATGAAATGTGCATTATTTCCAGCTGAAAATTGCAACTTTTTAAAAGGAGAATAAACTACATTTCCAATCGCATAAGCATAATCAAATCCATTTCCTTTGAAGGGTTTTGTCCTTGCTGCTCCAGGAATTACGGCATTTTGAGTGCTATACGTCCCATTCGTATTAGGATATAATTCACCTACTGAATTGTAATAAGCTCTCTCGTAATCAATAAAAAGGGATTGATTTTCGTAAAAAGCGGTAGAAAAAGAAACCGTTTTTAATAAATCTCCTTCTATTTGAAGACCTCTGGTATTTTGATAAAATTTAGTTCCTGTTGAATCTTCCCTGTTTTTACCCCTCGAGAGATCTAATAGTGGAGTTACAGAAAAGTTAAAATCTTCTCCTTTTACTTCAATTAAATAATGTTTGAGCATTAATTCTGTAAAATCGAAATATTGTAATATTGTATCAGCGTTTAAGAATTCTAAATCGTATTCTTTCTGTGAAACAGGTAAAAAAGAGCCGTTGTTATATGGTTTTCCTTTTAAAGGTGAATAAATTTTATCTTTAAAATAGCTATTTAAAGGCATCAAGTTTTGTTGCGAAAATCCTGCAAAAAAGAATAAACAGAAAAGAAAAGTCAACAACGGTTTTGTCTTTGCAACAAAGAACGGGTTGAATAAATTTTCTTTATTATAAGTTAATGGTTTACCCGTTTCTACTGAACAAACAGAGCCGCCTAATGCTTCTAAAATAGCTTGTCCTGCAGCTATATCCCATTCCATTGTTGGAGCAAAACGAGGATAAATATCTGCAGATCCTTTTGCTAAATCAAAGAATTTTAAAGCGCTTCCTTTTTTTAGAAAATAAATTTCAGAATGCTTTTGTTTCAATGATTCAATGAATTCTGCAGATGCTCCAGAGTGAGCCGTTCTGGAAGTTGCCATAATTATTGGTGAATTAGAAGAATCTTGTGCTGCTAATTCATTCCATTTTTCTGTATCATGAACATCATCAAAAGAGACAATATAAGCGCCAATTTCTCTACCACCAAAAAGTATTTTCCGTTCGACTGGCCATGCTATTACTCCAAAAATGGCAATTTGATTTTCGATTAAAGCAATGTTTACTGCAAATTCTCCATTTCGTTTGATGAATTCTTTCGTTCCATCTAAAGGATCAACGCACCAATTTAATTTCCAATTTTTACGAATATCAAAATGTTGGTGTTCGCTTTCTTCTCCTAAAATAGGAATATTTGTTTGTTCAAGATGTTTTAAAATCACTTTTGAAGAAGCAAAATCAGCCTCTGTTACTGGTGATCCATCACTTTTGTACTGTGAATTGAAACCAGTGGAATAAAAATTCATAATTACCTCCGATGCTTCGATCGATGCTATAATTGCTTTTTGATATGGAAGTGAAAGTTTTTTCAATTTTTTATTATTGTTTCAAAGATAACAAGATAAAATAAAAAAAGAGGCTTCATAAAAAGCCTCTTTCAATAATGTTTAGTTGAAAAGAATTAATGTCTAACTACTAATTTTCTACTTGCTAATTTTAATCCTTCAGATTCGATTGTAACGAAATATACTCCATTTTTAAAATCTGATGTATTAATTTTTAAAGAAGCGATTATTGATTCAGAGTAAATTAAATTTCCTAATAAATCAACAACTTTTACCAATCCTTTTTCTGTATTGTTCATTTGAATTGAAACAAATTCATCTGATGGATTTGGAAACATTGAGAAACTTGGTGTTTGTTTTAATTCTTTGATACCCGCTGTATAAGAAAATTCTATGGTCATTGAATCAAGCATTGTATTACAGTCGTTTGTAATAAAAAACTTGTAATTGCCTAATCCATATACATCAGAAGATATATGTAATGCAAAATTACCCGTTTGACCATTAGTCAAACTCAATCCAGAAGGTGAACACCAAGGGTTTATTTCAGGGTGAGGAGCAAAACAATTTAGACCAAAACATTCGGCATCTATCCATGATGAAGGAATAGTGTTACTTGATAATCTTTGTATCTTCCATACCACACTTGAACCAGTTGTGTTTTCAATAGTAAAATCTAAAATTGTTTCACCTGCAGTATTTGTATTAACTACTAAAGGACTATGAGCTATACCATTTGAAACAGAATAATCAACATTATCACTATTATATTTAATTGCAATACCATCTTGTGAAAAACAAGAAATTGAAATAGCACAAAGTGCTAATGTATTAAGTATTATTTTTTTCATAGATTCTAATTTAAAGATTATGAAACAAATATATTAATAAAAAAGGTTGAGAAAAACAATTTAGTTGCTTAATTTATAATTTCAACTTTATTGCACATTCAATAACAAACTAAATAAAAATCAAATTAAAACACTGATATAATGATAATTAATTTGAAAAATAGAAATAAAAAACCATTATAGGAATACAATTGAATATTCAATTATATAATAATTATTACTTTAAAAATCTCTTATCTTTGAGTTCGGTAAGGTTTTTGAATTTAAACTTTATATATTTAAAAATAAACATCATGAAAAAAATAACTTTATTATTAGTGGGAATCATATATGCTTTCTCAACATTTTCTCAAGAAGAAGGTTCTCATTTAGGGGAAGGAAAAAAAATCCCTACTGTTGAATTAAAAACAATGGATGGTAAAGCAATAAATATGGCTGAACTTGGTTTCAAAGGTCCAGTAATCATAAGTTTTTGGGCAACTTGGTGCTCCCCTTGTAAAAGAGAATTGAATACAATTCACGATTTGTATACTGATTGGCAAGCAGAAACAGGTGTTAATTTAGTTGCCGTAACAATTGACGACACAAAAACAATGAGTCAAGTTCCTGTTTACGTAGATGGAAAAGGTTGGGAATATTTAGTTGTAATGGATCCAAATGGAGATTTTAAAAGAGCTATGGGAGTAAATAATGTACCTCATACATTTTTAGTAAATACTGATGGAACAATTGTCTATTCTCACAATAATTATGCTCCCGGAGACGAAGATAAATTGTATGAAGAGATATTAAAATTAGTAAAAAAATAAATTGATCACTCCTTTTTCTTTTTAAATTTATGTATAAAAAACTTATTTTATTCAGTCTTTTATCTTCACTGTTTTCATTGAATGCACAAGAAGATAAAGGTTCCATTACTGGTAATATTGAGAGTACATTTCAATATTTAAGAGCTGATTCATTAATTGGTGCTAGTTTACCTCCTGAAAAAGGATTGATCAATACTTACATGAATGTTTTCTATACAAATAAAGGATTCAAAGCTGGAGGTAGATTTGAATCATATGCTCCTCACATCAATGGATATCCAAATGTTTTCAGTGGAACTGGTGTAGGAATGAGATATGTTGGTTATGCTAATAAATTGATAGATGTAACTTTAGGTAACTTTTATGAACAATTTGGCTCAGGAGCTTTATTGAGAGCTTATGAAAACCGAGCATTAGGTTATGACAATGAAATGGATGGTATGCGTTTAATCGTTAAACCTCATGTTGGAGTTGTATTCAAAGGGGTTTATGGTTACCAACGACAATCTTTTACGAGTGGAAGAGTTGACTTATCGACAGGTATAGTAAGAGGGTTGGATGGAGAAATTCATATCAATGAACTATTTAAAAGTTTAATTGAAAAAAAGTTTGATGTCACAATTGGCGGTTCATTTGTAAGTAAATACCAAAAAGACGATAATGATAAATTGATTTTACCTGAAAATGTAGGAAGTTATGGTGGTAGAGTAAAATTACGTTACGGAAAAATAACGTTTGATGCAGAATATTCTATAAAAGAAAATGATCCTTCTTCAGATAATAAATATATATACAATCAAGGTAAATCCGCTTTATTCAATTTGGGCTATTCAAAAAAAGGTTTTGGCTTTTCTTTTTCAGGGAAATCAGTTGATAACATGAGCTACAGATCTGATCGAACGAAAGGTTTGCAAATGGATTTAATCAATTATTTACCTTCGATGAATAAAACACATACCTATAATTTGGTTGCTTCTTTGTATCCTTATGCTACACAATTAAATGGTGAAGTAGCATATCAAACTGAAGTGGTGTATACAATCCCAAAAGGCTCTAAGATTGGTGGAAAATATGGAACAACTATCAATGCAAATTATTCATCTGCCTATAAACCGTATCAGACTAATGCTGGAATTAATCCAAAAGATTCAACTGGAATTGCATACAAAAGTGATTTATTTTCCACAAGTAAAGATCTTTATTGGCGGGATATAAACGTGAGTATTTCTCGAAAATTCTCAAAATCATTTAATATTATTTTGAATTATTTCGACATCAAGTTAAATAATGATGTTGCAAAAGTGACAGAAGATGCCAAAGGTATTATTAATGCTCATATTGGAGTGATTGAATTTGGATATAAACTAAATAAAAATCATTCTCTTAGAGTTGAATTACAAGAATTAATCACTAGCAAGGGAACAGGAAGAGATAAAGGAGACTGGGCTACAGCCGTTGTGGAGTACAATTTTAAATCTAATTGGTTTTTGGGAGTAATGGACCAATATAATTATGCGAATCCTGAAGAATCTTTGAGAATCCATTATGTAATCGGAACGGTTGGTTATGTTCATGAATCAACACGATTTACAGTTTCAGTTGGTCGACAAAGAGCAGGTTTATTCTGTGTTGGTGGTGTCTGTCGAAATGTACCTGCTTCAAATGGATTAACCCTTTCATTTACCCAAAGTTTCTAATAATTTAACTCTAAATATAATAACTATGAAAAAGTTTATTTTAGGCACTATTCTACTTTTAGCTTTCGCATTTCAATCGTGTGATAAAGTAAAAAATCCTTATCCAAAACAATATGTGGATATAGACACAACGTTATTATTCGGAATGAATTTAGAAACATATAAAAACACATTGTGGCCAAATTTTGGTCCAAATTCAAATACGAATGTAAATGTATTGATCGAGGATTTTACTGGTCATAAATGTGTGAATTGTCCTAATGCTGCAATCGAAGCAAGAAATATTGAAGGTCAACATGAAGGGAGAGTTTTTGTAGCAAGTATACATTCTGGTCCGAGCGCATCTACTTATTTCCAAAGTTATCAATTTGCACCCTTTACAACAAATTTTACGACAACTGAAGGACTGGCTATTTCAACAGAGTTAACTGATGGAGGTTTTATTGGTAATCCTTCAGGAACTAACAATAGAAAAATGTTTGGTGGTTTTAAATTTCAGAATTATTCAAGTTGGGCTTCAAATGTTTCAAGTATCTTAACTTCAAATGTCTTAAAAGTTAACCTTCAATCTTTTACTAATTATTTTCCAGAAACTAGAGGTGTATTTTTACACACTGAAGTGGATAAAATATCTACTGATTCTTTGGAATTGTATCAAGTTGTATATTTAATTGAAGATTCTATTGTGAAACCACAAACTTTACCAAACAATACTAATGATTTAAACTATGTTCATAGAGATGTTCATAGAGGAAATATTGATGGAAAAGCAATGGGTAGAAAAATCACAGAAGATATGAAAGTTGATAAAAATGGTGCTTTAATAACAGGCGATAAATACTATTTAAATTACAGTTACCGTTTACCAGATCAATACAATCCTGACAATATGCATTTATTGATTTATGTCTATAGAAATGATACGAAAGAAATACTTCAAGTAATTAAGCAGAAGATTAAACCATAAAATAAATTTTTGTCTACAAAATATTAGCAGAAAATATCGAACAAAACGTTAATAATAAAATCAATAAATACTTTATCTTATTCAATCTAATGTAATTTTGATGTGAATTTAATCAAAAATATTATATCATAAAACGATATAAACACTGGCTTTAAATAAATTAAAATTAAAATACGCTTACTTTTTTTTAAAATAAATTTTGTCAATTAGAATATTCAATTTATATTTGATTAAATATTCGTCAAAACAATGTTTACAAAATGAGCAAATTAAAATTTTTAAAAGTCGGAGATAAAGCTCCAATGTTTATAGGTCAAAATCAAACTGGAGAAACAATCTATTCTTCTGATCTAATTGGTAAAAAATGGGCCATCTATTTTTATCCAAAAGATAGCACACCTGGATGTACTATGCAAGCCTGTAACATTAGAGATAATTACTCTGCATTATCAGAAAAAGGAATTAAAATTTTTGGCGTTAGTGCAGACACTGAAGCTTCACATCAAAAATTTATTGAAAAGCAACAATTAAATTTTCCTCTTATAGCTGATGTTGATAAAACAATCATTGAGGCCTATGGAGTTTGGGGACATAAAAAATTCATGGGAAAAGAATACGATGGAATTCATCGTACAACATTCGTCGTGAACGAAAAAGGAATTATCATAGGAATCATTGATAAACCAAAGACAAAAGCACACGCAGAAGAAATTTTTGAAATTTTTGAAAAAGAAATTTAGTGCGTAAATAGATTACGATCATCTAACTATATCTTTGTATCATAAATAAAAACAATATATAACCATTCGTTGAAATCAGTAACGAAGATTGAAAACGAAGTAAAACAAAAGCGATATGGCAGCAAAAGAAGTAAACGCAGACAAATTAAAAGCTTTACAGCTTACAATGGAGAAATTAGACAAAACATACGGTAAAGGAACCGTTATGAAATTGGGAGATTCTCCGATAGTAGATATTGAAGTAATTCCTTCAGGTTCTTTAACACTAGATTTAGCACTTGGTGTTCAAGGATATCCAAAAGGACGTATAGTTGAAATCTTCGGACCTGAATCATCAGGTAAAACAACATTGGCAATTCATGCAATTGCAGAAGTTCAAAAACAAGGTGGAATTGCTGCATTTATAGATGCTGAACATGCATTTGATCAATTTTACGCACAAAAGTTAGGTGTTGACGTAGGAAACTTATTGATTTCACAACCAGATAATGGAGAACAAGCATTAGAAATTGCGGATAATTTAATTCGTTCTGGAGCAGTCGATCTAGTGGTAATTGATTCAGTTGCAGCTTTAACACCAAAAGCAGAGATTGAAGGAGAAATGGGTGATTCACAAATGGGATTACAAGCTCGTTTAATGTCAAAAGCATTAAGAAAATTAACCGGTTCAATTAACAAAGCAGGATGTTGTTGTATCTTCATTAATCAATTACGTGAAAAAATTGGTGTAATGTTTGGAAATCCAGAAACAACAACAGGTGGAAATGCTTTAAAATTCTACGCATCAGTAAGAGTTGATATCAGAAGAGCTGCTCAAATAAAAGATGGTGAAGAAGTTCTTGGAAATAGAATTAAAGTAAAAGTGGTGAAAAATAAAATTGCCCCACCTTTTAGAAAAGCTGAATTTGATATCATGTATGGAGAAGGGATTTCTAAAGTTGGTGAAATCATCGATTTAGGTGTTGAATTAAATGTTATCAAGAAAAGTGGATCTTGGTTCTCATATGGTGAAACACGTTTAGGACAAGGAAGAGATGCTGTAAAACAAATCATTCTTGATAACCCTGAATTATTCTTAGAATTAGAACAAAAAATTAAAGACGCTCTTAGAAAAGATGCTAGCATTTTAGTTGCTACTGAAGAAGACTAAGACAAACTGCATATCGTTAAGAACAGCGCACTTACCTGCGCTGTTTTTTTATGTAATAATCTTGAAAGGTTTATTAATTTTGCAAAAAACGTAAATGAAACAAACAAAAAAAAAATACATTCTTCTATTAGTCTTTTGTTGTTTAATCTGGGGAAGTACTTTTACTGTTATAAAAGATATAACGACAAAAGTAGACGCCTTCTTACTTTCATCATTAAGAAATTGGATTGCCGTCTTAGCTTTTTTAATATACCTAATCATTTCAAAAAAACTACACACATTAAAAAATAAAAGTGCTATTAAATACGGTATTATTTTAGGTGTAATAATCGGTGCAATATACATAGTTCAAACAATTGGATTAAATATCACAAGTTCAACACATAGTGCATTTATTACAAGTTCAGCAGTAATATTAGTCCCGATTTTATTATTGTTTTCCGGACAAAATAAACTGGATAAAACACAAATCTCAACAATGGGAATCGTTGGAATAGGAATCTATTTTTTAACAAATGGAAACTCAAATTCAAGTTATAATTTAGGTGATGTGTTGACATTGATATGTGCTGTAATTTGTGCCTTGAATATAATATTATCAGGAGAATATGTTAGAAAATCAGAATTGAATGGAATTATCTTTTATCAATTTTTATTTGCTGGAATCATATCAACAATAGCATTATTGATTAAAACTGGAATAACGAAAGATGAAATAATATTTGAATTGGATGCAATACCTAGCATTTTATATCTAAGTTTAATTGGTACTTTATTATGCTATTTCATCATGATTTATGTTCAACAATATATTAGTACAATACTCACTGCTATGATATTGTCATTGGAACCAATATTTGCCACAACTGCAAGTTATTTCTATACAGGAGAAACAATAACACTAATAGAATTATTTGGAGGACTATTAATAATATCAGGAATAACCTATTATAATCTAAAATCAGAAAAAATAAAAGCTTAATTATTTTACTTTCTTTTTGTAATTAAAATTCATTCCTAAAACCATATTGGACTGTAAAAACCAAAAGTTTTGACTTGCTTTATCAACTTTATATAATGTAGTTCTAATTGAAGGCATATCAATAAATCCGGCCTTCAATTCTGTTTGAAAAAAGAAACGATTCCAAAATTCAACATTAAGTGCTACTAAACCACCAATACCAAATCCAGCAACATGAAATTGATCATAACGAGCATTTCCCATCAAGGTAGTATTCGAACGAGGATATAAAATTCCAGAACCAATTCCTTCTATCAATTTTAATTTAAATTTGCCTTTTAAATAAAAAGGATCATTTCTTCGCAATTCAACATTTAAATAATTTAAACCATCAGTATGCTCAAATTGTAAAAATTTAGGTTGAATATCGAATGATGCATTATCATAAATTCCATCATATTGAGGAAAACCTGAATTTTTGATGTAACCATCCATTTGAACTGTTTGATATGATTTCATAACATACTTCATATGATCTGAAGCAATTGAAATATCATATTTTTCATTGATGAAATAACCGATTCTAAAGTTATATTGTGGAATTGTGATCGTAGCTGGATTCACATAAGTACTAAATCCTTTAGCAACTTTATCATGAGCTGTAACATCATATATTGTAAAATCATAATTCAACCCTTGAAAATGAATATCAGATTTTGTGTAAGCATCTCTATTCCAGCCCCAATAGAAATAAAAACTTCCTTTTTTAGAAATTGTTGGAGTTGCATCTTGAGAATAAACAATCGTAGATAAAGTCAATGCAATTAATAAAATATTTTTCATTTTCATTAGTTAAAAATCATACAAAAGTAATATTAATGAAGTAAATAAAACATGATAATTATTAGTAGAATGTATATTTATTAACGTTTTAAAAAAAATATGTAACTTTCACTTAAAATAACTTATTATGAATAAAATAATCTCAACCCTATTTTTATTTTTAAGTACAATAACACTTGCGCAAACCTGGAGTAATGAAGTTGCACCAATTTTCTACAATAAATGTGCTCAATGTCATCATTCAGGAGGGATTTCATCAACATCATTAACTACTTTTAATGAAGTAAGTCCAATGGCAAATGCAATTAATACATATATCACAAATGATGAAATGCCGCCATGGCCACCTAACAACAACTACCAACAATACGTTCATAATCGCGCACTAAGCTCAACAGATAAAACAACCATTTTAGATTGGATTGCAAATGGTTTTCAAGAAGGAAATTCTACAAATACTCCTCCTCCACCCGTATTTAATGATGGTGCACTTTTAGGTGCCGGTGATTTAGAAGTGAGAATTCCAACTTACACAAGCAAAGCACAAATTGGTCATGACGACTATGTTTGTTTTTCAATACCAAGTGGTTTAACGGCTAATCGAGTTATAAAATCAGTTGAGATTATCCCTGGAAACAGACAAATCGTACATCATGCATTAATATATTTAGATCCAACAGGAAATGAAGTAACAGATTCAACAGGTGGCGATTGTTCAAGTCCAGCCATACAAACAACATCGCTGATCGCTGGTTATACGCCAGGAGCGACACCAATGACTTTACCATCAGTCTCTCCATTAAAATTAGGCATACCAATAACATCTAGTTCAAATATTTATTTTGCAATGCATTATCCAGCCGGAAGTTTTGGAGAAAAAGATAGTACGAAAGTGATTTTTCATTTTTATCCCATAAATGAAACGGGAATAAGGCAGGTATATGCATCTCCAATTATTGAAAATTGGAACTTTACGTTACCACCAAATATAGTAACAACCGTAAACGGTTCCTATCCTGCTGGAAATTCGGGACTAACAAACAATATATCAATTCTGAGTGTATTTCCTCACATGCATCTTGTGGGAAAAGATATTAAATCATTTGCTATTACACCTGCAACTGACACTGTTAAATTTATAGATATCAATAAATGGGATTTCCATTGGCAAGATTTTTATTTCTTTAAACACATGCCTTATCTTCCAATAGGGACAAAAATTAAAGCCGTTGGACATTATGATAATACAACTTCAAATATCAACAACCCAAATAATCCACCAATCACAGTTTATCCTGGATTAAATACTACAGATGAAATGTTTTTAATCTATTTTCATTACATGGTGCATCAAACTGGTGATGAAAATTATGACATGGAAGCCTTGATGACTGCAGAAGTAAACAATCTATTAAAAGATGAAAATACGAATGGTGTTTCTATTTACCCTAACCCTTCTTCAAATGAATTCACAATTAATTTCGAAGGAAAAAAAGGAGATAAATACAGTATAATAATCTATGATACTCAAGGTAAAATTGTTTCTACAATTGCAGATAAATTAATAGCTGAAAATGAAAATATTACTTCAACTTGGGATGGAAATACTACTCAAGGAGAAACTGTAAAAAAAGGTTTATACTTTGTATCTATTAACTTAAATGGAACGTTTTTAAGTAAACGAATTATCAAAAACTAATCAGTCGATGAAAACAACTGAATTTGTCTCAGCGCAAAATGTTAAAATTGAATATGAATTAGCCTCAACTGCTCAAAGAGTAATGGCTACTTTCATTGATTTAGCTGCTTTTACTATTTATTTTATCACATTGACAGGAATTTTAGGCTTGAATAATTTTTTCGTTTCAATGAAAGGTTCCGATTTATTTTTGAGCCTGATTTTAGTAAAAATCCCATTTATATTCTACAATCCGCTATGCGAATATTTGACAAATGGTCAAAGCTTAGGGAAGTATATTGTTGGAATAAGAGCAGTTACTTTAAATGGAGAACGATTAGGATTAAGAGAGGTTTTTACACGATGGATTTTTAAAGGCGATTTCCTTTGGATTAGTTTAGATTTTATGATTCTTTTCTGGTTAGGAATTGGAATACTAGGAATATTTTTTAGTAGTATTTCAGAGAAAAATCAACGTATTGGAGATTTAATGGCTGGTACGGTAATCATTAAGAAAAAATCAAGTACAACTTATCAATTAAGTGATGTTTTGGGAATAAAAAGTCAAGAATCTTATTCTCCAAGTTATCCAAATGTGATTAAATTAACGGATGAAGACATGTTGTTAATCAAAACGACCATTCAACGATTAAGAAAACATCCTACAGAACAAGTGAAAGAATTTGCAAGAAACCTTGCCGACGAATCTGCTCGATTGATTGGATTAACTGAAACACCACAAAAAAGATTAGAATTTTTACAAACGCTTTTACAAGACTACGTCGTCCTTACAAGATAATTTATGCCAAAATTATGTTTAGTTCCAACACCGATTGGAAACTTAGAAGATATTACTTTAAGATCTTTAAGAATTTTAAAAGAAGCAGATATCATATTTGCTGAAGATACGCGTGTAACAAAAAAATTATTGAATCATTTTGAAATTCAACAACATGTTATTCCGTTTCATGCACACAATGAACATCGATCTTTGCAATCAGCAATTGAGCGAATTAAAGGAATGAATTTAGCTGTTTTAGTTTCAGATGCCGGAACACCAGGGATTTCTGATCCAGGATTTTTATTGGCTCGTGAATGTGTGAATGAAGGCATCGAAGTAGAATGTTTACCTGGTCCAACGGCTTTAATTCCTGCTTTGGTTGCAAGTGGTTTTCCATGTGATCGTTTTTGTTTTGAAGGATTTTTACCTCATAAAAAAGGTCGCCAAACTAAATTGATTCAATTAGAACAAGAAGAACGTACTGTTATTTTGTATGAATCACCTCATCGTTTAGTAAAATGTTTAGGGCAAATTGAAGAATTCATGGGGGCTGAACGAAAAGTTTGTGTCGTTCGTGAATTGTCTAAAATGTTTGAAGAATACAAACGAGGTACTGCGAAAGAAGTCAAAGAATACTTCGAACAACATCCACCAAAAGGCGAAATTGTTGTCATCATAGAAGGAAAAAATGGGAAAAACTAAAACCGAAGCGATTGTTCTTGTTCAAAAAGGAAAACCTGAAATTGCTTTCAAAAGACAAGAAATAGAATTAAAGGAGTTGAACGATCATGAGGTATTGATTGAAACTGAAGCCTTTGGTTTAAATTACGCTGATGTTATGGCTAGAAATGGACTTTACAAAGAAGCTCCTCCTATGCCTTGTGTAATTGGTTATGAAGTGGTTGGAAAGATTGTTCAAATTGGAAAAAATGTAAATTCTAATTGGATCGGAAAACGTGTTTTAGGATTCACTCGCTTTGGAGGTTATGCTCAAAAAGTAATTTCAACAGACCAAGCGGTTGTTGAAATTGATACAATAAATTCTTCCATTGCTTTAGCATTATGTACACAATCTGTAACAGCTTATTACATGGCTGAATATTTTAGCCCAATCCGAAAAGGTGATAATGTATTGATTCATGCTGCAGCTGGTGGAGTTGGAACAATTCTTATTCAATTAGCAAAATCTAAAGGTGCAACTGTTTTTGCAAAAATTGGGGATGATAATAAAAGAGAACTCGTCGAAAAATTAGGGGCTGATCATGTCATTAATTACAATCATTCAAATTATGCTGCACAACTTGAAACGATTCTTAAAGGTGCTAAATTAGACATTAGTTACAACCCTGTTGGAGGTTCAACCTTTAAGCAAGATTTAAAATTATTAGGAGCTAGCGGCAAAATCTATTTATTTGGAGGGTCAGAACTTTCTGGAGGTAAATGGGGATTTCTTTCTCAATTGAATTTTGTAAAGAAAATGGGGATTGTTATTCCAATTGGCTTGATGATGACTTCTAAAAATATTTTAGGAGTAAACATGCTGAAAATCGCAGATCAAAAACCAGAAGTTTTATCGAACTGTTTAAGTGAAGTAATTGATTTATTCAAAAAAGGAATTATTACTCCTCAAATCGGTGGTGAATTTTCAATAGAAGACATTAATCAAGCACATTCACTTTTAGAAAGTGGAAAATCTACAGGGAAGATAGTAGTGAAATGGTAACTTCGAACTATATAGTTGACTTCGACTCCGCTCAGTCAACTATATAGTTCGAAATCAAAAATATTATACAAATCTAGGATCAGTTTCCATCACGTGCCCACATTCGTCACACGTTCTCATTTCTTCTGAAGCGTAAAACTCTTTGAACATTGGTAAGAATCCATTTTCAATATCATCTAAACCAAAACGGTATTCTTTTAATTTATGATTACACTCCTCACAAAACCATAAAAGACCATCTTGCATATTTGTTCCTTTACGAACTCTTTCTATTACAAGACCGACTGTGTTTTCGCTTCTAATTGGAGAATGTGGTGTTTTCCCTGGTAATAAGAAAATTTCACCTTCTTTGATAACAATATCTCTTGGTTTACCATTTTCTTGAATTCTTACTAAAGCATCTCCTTCAATTTGGTAAAACAGTTCTTCACTTTCGTTGTAGTGATAATCTTTACGAGCATTCGGTCCACCTACAACCATAACGATGAAATCTCCGGCTTCTTTATATAAACATTTATTACCAACTGGTGGTTTCAATAAATCTCTATTTTCATCAATCCATTTATTTAAATTAAAAGGAGCTATCATAATTTTAATTTTTTTTATAAATGTACGAAGATTCGGGAATAGAGAAAAATGATAATTGTTAGTTTTTTAAACTATTCTTATAAATGTTGGAATTCGAACGCATTTTTGTGGGTTTGTGATTTTTGTTATTATGTAATATTTGAAATCCTGAAACAGTTTTATAATTATTTGATTATCAAATTTTTAAGTACTTATGAGTTTCCCTCCTTGAGGAGGGATTAAGGGAGGTGTCAACGATAATCTCTAATAAAGATGAAACTTTACAAAATAACGTTCACGGCTGTCATCCCCCTCTATTCGACTTCAAAGGGGAAGTCTAAAATAATTATCAGAAATGGGAAAATATAAATCAATACCTAAACTCCAATTCCTCATTCAACAAGAAATGTTTAACTTTCCGAAAAATTTGAAAAATGGATTTAAATCTTAAAAATAAAGTTGCCGTAGTTTGCGGAAGTACACAAGGAATTGGAAAAGCGACTGCTACTGAATTAGCTCGTTTAGGAGCATCAGTTGTTTTGGTTGCTCGTAACGAAGAAAAATTAAAAGAAGTTGCTGGTGAATTAGATTCAACGAATGGTCAAAAACATTCATATATCATTGCTGATTTTTCAAAACCTGAGGAATTAGAAACGACAATCGAAAGTTGGGCAAATGCTGGAAATAAAGTTCACATTTTAGTAAACAATACTGGCGGACCAAAAGGTGGACCAATTATCAATGCAGGGATTGATGAATTTTACAGTGCATTCAGTCAACATTTGATTTGTAATCATATCATGGTTCAAGCTTTATACCCAATTATGAAAGCTGAAGGTGGTGGTAGAATTATCAATGTGATTTCTACAAGTGTGAAACAGCCATTACATAATTTAGGTGTTTCAAATACGATTCGTGGAGCTGTAGCTAGTTGGAGTAAAACGTTGGCAAATGAATTAGGTCAATTCAACATTACTGTTAACAATGTTTTACCAGGAGCAACAAATACAGATCGTTTACAAACATTGGCAAAAATAAAATCAGATCAAATCAATGGAACTGTTGATGCTGTTTTAGAAGAAATGGGTTCTGAATCTCCAATGAACAGAATCGCAAATCCAGAAGAAATTGCAAATGCTATCGCGTTTTTAGCTTCTCCAGCTGCAAGTTACATCAATGGAATCAATGTTCCTGTTGATGGTGGTAGAACGAAATCGTTGTAGAATATAAATTTAACAGCGGTGAATAATTGTCTTTTTGTTCACCGTTATTATTTTAATTAAATACAAATTTAAAATCTTTACTTTTTAATTCTTCTAGTGTTAAATTGTATTAGGCTAAAATTGAATTCTTTTCACCTATCGAGTCACAACTATAAAAAATGTCAACATTATTATAATGATTTGAATCAATTATATATATGTCAATTTTTGATTCATTTTTTAATTGTGTTTGATTTTAAAAAAAGTTCTTGAATCTAAATTTATCTGTTTCACTTGTTTTGAAAAATCAACCTTATAGACAACAAAGACCTTCCGTCTCTTACCATTTCAATGCAAATATTACATCGTGATTAGATGTGTTTGAAAACTCAATGGTCTTGTGACATTCATTTTTCTCTTTATGACATTTAGTAGCAGTCAATATAAAAAGCAGAGGGAAAAAAGAATAATTTTTTTCATTCTTAAAAATTTTTGCACTATAATTTAAATATAGTAAAATATACAGCTATTAACTTAGAAATATTAATTGTATATTTCATATATGGTAATTCACGACGAAATTAAAAAAGATACAAATGACTTTAAAGATTTATGTAAATCACATAAAGTAAAGTCTTTATATGCTTTTGGATCTTCTGTGACGAACCATTTTAATTCAAGCACAAGCGATATCGATTTACTTGTTGAAATTGAAGATTCCGACCCATTGGAGCGAGGCGAAAAATTACTTTCATTATGGGATAAATTAGAGCAATTCTTTAAACGAAAAGTAGATTTATTGACTGATGCTTCAATTAGAAATCCATATTTAAGAAAAAATATTGATGCCACAAAAATTCTAATTTACGATGGAAAAAGCGCTGAAGTATTTATCTGATATTAAACAAGCTATTGAATTAATTGAAGATTTTACAGCTTCTACAAATTCATTCAATAGATTCACTGAAAAGTTCTAGACAAATAGTTGGATTTAGAAATCGAATTATTCATGCATATGATTCTGTTGACGCTTCAATGGTTTGGGCAATTATTAAAAATCATCTTCCTGAATTAAAAAATGAAGTTCTTCAAAAATTGGGACATAAAAACTGATTTTAAGAATACTAATATCTTATAGTAAATCATTACTTTTACAAAATGAACTTCGAAACACTAAAAGCATTGCATATCATCTTTGTAGTAAGTTGGTTTGCTGGATTATTTTATATCGTCCGCTTGTTTATTTACCATACTGAAGCGCAAGAAAAACCAGAAATGGAACGAAAAATTCTTTCTGAACAATTCATTATCATGGAAAGAAAACTATGGTGGATCATCACCACTCCTGCGATGATTTTAACTGTAATTTTCGGAACATTTATGTTGATAGATAAAGAACATGGTTATCTAATTCATCAACCTTGGATGCATATCAAATTGACATTTGTTGTGTTACTATTGGCCTACCATTTTGTATGTCAGCAAATTATGGGTAAATTGAAACAAGGTGTTTTTAAATTGAAATCGAATCAATTAAGAATGTGGAACGAAGTGGCAACACTAGCTTTAGTCGCTATCGTTTTCTTGGTTGAAATGAAAAACTCAATCTCTTGGATCAAAGGTACGCTAGGCTTTTTTGGCGTTGCTATCGGTTTAATGATTGGGATTAAGATTTATAAGAAAAGAAGAAAATAGAAATTAGACACTTAGAAGTTAGACTTCAGAGTTTTGACTATTGAAAATAAAATCTAGCGTCTAATATCTAATTTCTAACAATCTAATTTCTAAATTAAGTATCTTTACCCTCAACAAAAATTAAGAATCATGTATAATAACATACTTGTTGAACAAAAAGGAGGTATACAGTTGATTACAATTAATCGCCCTTCTCAATTAAATGCATTAAACAAAGAAACAATTCAAGAATTACATACTGCTTTTGATGTTGCAAATAAAGACGCTAAAACAGGTGTAATCATTTTAACAGGTTCGGGTGAAAAAGCATTTGTTGCTGGTGCAGACATTAAAGAATTCGCAGATTTTTCAGTTGAACAAGGAGGTGAATTAGCTCAAAAAGGTCAGGAACTTTTATTTGACTTTGTTGCAAATTTATCAACTCCTGTTATTGCTGCTGTTAATGGTTTTGCTTTAGGTGGTGGATTAGAATTAGCAATGGCATCTCACATTCGAGTTGCTTCAACAAATGCTAAAATGGGTTTACCTGAAGTTTCATTAGGAGTAATTCCTGGATATGGTGGAACACAACGTTTGTCGCAATTAATCGGACGTGGAAAAGCAAATGAAATTGTATTCACTGCAGGAATGTTAACTGCAGAAGAAGGTTTAAAATGGGGATTGGTAAATCACGTTGTAGAACAAGCAGATTTGTTAGCTAAAGCGGAAGAAATCGCTTCAAAAATATTAAATAATTCAGCTTTGGCGATTGCTTCAGCAATTCGTTCTATTAATGCTAACTTCGAAGATGGAGTGGACGGATTCGAAGTAGAAATTGCTGAATTTGGAAAATGTTTCGGTACTGCTGATTTCAAAGAAGGAACAGGAGCATTTTTAGAAAAAAGAAAACCAAGTTTTAGAAATTAATGTCTAACCCGATAAAAAAATTATTGGGTCAAACGGCTATGTATGGCCTTCCGAGTATTATCGGGAGGCTATTGAATTTTCTATTGGTACCGCTTTATACAGAAGTTTTTGCTAAACCTTCTCATTATGGAGTTGTATCTGAATTATACGCTTGGGTTGCATTTTTAGTGGTCATGCTTACTTTTGGAATGGAAACATCTTATTTCCGTTTTCTCCAAGTGAAAGAAGATAAAACACAAGTTTTCCAAAACAGTTTTTTGACTGTGATTGGGGTAAATGTTATTTTCTTTTTACTCTTACTTATTTTCAATCAGAACATTGCAGATGTTTTGCTCTTTTCTGATCATGTCGAATACATCATTCTATTAGGTGCGATCGTTTGTGTGGATTCAATTTCTGCTTTGCCATTGGCTAAATTAAGAGCGGAAGAAAATGCTAAAAAATTCGCCTTCATTCAATTCGCTTCGATTGGTGTAAACATCGGTTTGAATCTCTTCTTAATGTTGTTTGTATTCAATCCTGCTCGTCCAGAAGAAGGAGTTTTATTTATTTTGTTTGCCAATTTATTTGCTTCATTAGTAAAACCACTTTTTCTGTACAAAGACTTTTTACATATCAAATTAGCCTTTGAACCACAGTTAGCCAAAGAAATGATTATTTATGCATTTCCTTTGATGGTGGGTGGATTTGCAGGAATCATAAATGAAACGATTGATCGTATATTATTAAAACATATTATCTACGAAGAAGGGAATCCAGCATCTTTGATTAAAGCAGAAACACAGGTCGGAATATATAGTGCTTGCTACAAACTTTCAATGTTAGTAACAATTTTAATACAAGCTTATCGTTATGCCGCAGAACCATTCTTTTTTGCACAAGCGAAGAGCGAAGACAAAAATAAAATTTACAGTAAAGTGATGAATTACTTCGTTGCTGTAGTTTGTTTGGTCTTTTTATTGGTTTCGTTGAACATTGATTTTTTCAAGCATTTTATTCGTAATGAATCGTATTGGGTAGGTTTAAATGTCGTTCCAATTTTACTATTAGCGAATGTATTTGTTGGTGTTTATTTCAATCAGAGCATCTGGTATAAATTGAGCGGACAAACAAAATTTGGAGCTTATATTGCAATTACTGGTGCAATTTTAACACTGCTAATTAATATTATTTTCATTCCAACTTATGGTTACATTGCAAGTGCTTGGGCAACATTTATAGTATATGCTTTTCAGATGGTCGCATCTTACATTTTAGGTCAAAAATATTATCCAATTAAATACAATTTACGTAAGTTCTTCTTATATTTAGTTACAGCGATTGCATTTTATTTTATAGCTGTCGCACTAAATTTCGAGGAACAATCACTTGGTAAATTCTTTGTACATAACATGTTTATTTTAGTCTACATCGGATTAATCTGGTTTATGGAAAAGCCAACTAAAGCGATTAGTTAATTCAATCTTGTTGTTATTAAACATTCACGGTTAAAAACCTCCTTTTCGCTTTGTTCGAAACATTATTATTTTCATTATCTTTGACGGTTACAGACTCGTTTATACATGCAAGTTAAAATAAAAAATACATCGCAACATGAATTGCCTAAGTATGAAACTTCTGCTTCTGCAGGTGTTGATTTAAGAGCAAATTTAGAAACTTCAATAACTCTTAAACCTCTGGAAAGAGTATTGGTAAAGACCGGTTTATTTTTGGAAATTCCAGAAGGATTTGAAGCACAAGTTCGTCCTAGAAGCGGTTTAGCGCTAAAAAAAGGAATAACTGTTTTAAATTCACCTGGAACAGTTGATGCTGATTATAGAGGAGAAGTGGGTGTGATTTTGATCAACTTATCAAGCGAAGAATTTGTTATAGAAAATGGAGAACGAATTGCTCAATTAATTTTTGCGAAAGTAGAACAAGCGAATTGGGTAAATGTTGAAATTCTATCAGAAACAGCTCGTGGAGAAGGAGGATTTGGAAGCACTGGAGTTAAATAAATTGATTTTACTATCCGTTAGGATTAAATAATAAAAGACTATGAAAGTAATTGTACCAATGGCAGGAAGAGGAAGTAGATTACGTCCTCATACATTAACAGTTCCGAAACCTTTAGTACCAGTTGGAGGCAAACCAATTGTTCACCGTTTAGTGGAAGATATTGCTGCTGTTTGTAGTGAAAAAATTGAAGAAATCGGATTTGTAATCGGTGACTTTGGTGCTGATATCGAAAAAGAATTAATCAAAGTCGCAGAGAAATTAGGTGCAAAAGCAAAAATATACTACCAAGATAAACCGTTAGGAACAGCTCATGCCGTTTTATGTGCAAGCGAAATGTTGGACGGTCCAGTAGTTGTTGCTTTTGCTGATACGTTATTCAAAGCGGATTTTAAAATTGACCCAAATGCAGATGGTATTTTATGGGTAAAACAAATTGAGGACCCAAGTGCTTTCGGTGTTATCAAAATGAACGACAAAGGGGAAATCATTGATTTCGTTGAAAAACCTTCGACATTTGTTTCTGATTTAGCGATGATTGGAATCTATTATTTCAAAGATGGTTTAGCACTTCGTAAAGAATGTGAATACCTAATTGATAACGATGTTATAAAAGGTGGTGAATACCAATTGCCAGATGCTTTAAGAAGATTAACTGAAGCAGGTAAAAAATTCAAGCCAGGAGAGGTAACAGAGTGGTTGGATTGCGGAAACAAAGAAGTGACTGTTTTCACGAATCAACGTGTATTGGAATACGATTATGCGAAAAATGTAGAGATGGTTCACCCTTCTTCGAAATTGATTAATTCAATTATTATTCCACCTTGTTTCATTGGAAAAGATGTAATTCTTGAAAATTCTATTGTTGGCCCACATGTATCATTAGGTCATGGTTCAATGGTAACAAACTCAATCATTCATAACAGTATTTTACAAGCGAATGCAATCATCATGGATGCAAATTTAAAAGATTCAATGTTAGGTTCAAATGCAAAATACAAAGGCTTGGCTCGAGATTTGAGTTTAAGTGATTACTCAATTATTGCTTAATGAATTTAAAAAAAAATGTCACCTTTGGTTTTTTGATCGTACTTGTTAATTCATGTGCTATTTTCAAGCATGAAGGTAAAAAATCAGCTCCAATAACAAAGGCAAATTTTCCATACATCGAGAAATTTCATGAAGGACTTCGCTTAAAACAAAAAGGTGAGTTTGATGATGCGATTTTAGCGTTAAATTATTGCATAGGTGTTCGCCAAGATGATGATGCTGTTTACTATGCTTTATCTGAAATATACATCCAAAAAAATGATTTAATCAAATCAGCGGATGCGATTCAGAAAGCAGCATTAATCGATCCTAAAAATACATGGTATACACAAGAATTAGCGTATATGAATTTTGAGCAGAAAAAATATACTGAATCTGTAAAATGTTTCGAGCAATTAGTTAAATCTGCACCTCAAAATGTTGATTGGTTATATGGATATGCTGAAAGTCTTGTTAGAACAGGAAAAACAGAAGATGCAATTAAAGCTTTTGATAAAACAGAAGAACAAATTGGAGTTATACCAGAATTGGCAATTCAAAAATTTCGTTTGTACATAGAACTTAAAAAACCTGAAAAAGGTATTGAAGAAATCTTAAAAGCACGTAAAGTTCATCCTGAAGATGCTCAATTAATCGGTGTTTTAGTTGATTATTATTTTCAAACGAAACAAGATGGAAAAGCAGTTTCGACACTTGAAGAAATGGCGAAAGCTGATCCTACAAATGGTCGAGTGCATTTAGGTTTAGCCGATATTTATAAGCAAAAAGGAAGAACGGCTGATTATTACACGGAGTTATTTAGAGCATTTGCGTGTGAGGATGTGGATTTAGATTCTAAAATGAAAATCTTAATTGATATTCATGAAAATAATTCAAAATTAACGAAAGAAGATTTTCAGTTAGCTGATATATTAGTTGCACAATATCCAAACGATTCAAAATCATTTTCTATTCAAGGTGATTTTTATTTGAAAGTCGAAGATCAAGGAAATGCATTGAAAAGTTATAAAAAAGCATTGCAATTTGAGCAATCAAAGTTCCCAATTTGGAATCAGGTTTTAGTAATGGAATATCAAAATACTGATTTTGAAAATCTTTTTTTAGATAGTAAAAAATGTTTAGAATATTTTCCAAATAATACTAATGTATATTTGTTTAATGGTATTTCAGCAAACCAGTTGAAAAAATATCAAGAAGCAATCGATAATCTTGAAATTGGAAAAGAATTGATCGTAAATGATCAACCCATGAAAGCAGAATTTTATGCTCAAATTGGTGAAGCTTACTTCGGATTAAAAAACAATTCTGAAGGTAAAAAAAATTATGAAATAGCTTTAGAATTAGATAAATCTAGTACGCTAAACATGAATAACTTTGCATATCGTTTGGCTTTGGCTAAACTAGATTTAACGAAAGCAGAAGAATTAATCAAATTAGCGAATGAGAAATCTCCTGGTCAGCCACACTTTATAGATACATATGGTTGGGTTTTGTTTCAAAAAGGGGAATACAGCAAAGCAATGGAACAGTATTTGAAAGCATATGAAATCAATCCTAAAGACAAAATCATCGTAGAGCATATCGGCGATGGCTATTTCAAAGCTGGTAAAGCTTCAAAAGCAGTTGAATACTGGAAAAAAGCACTAGAACTAGAATCAACAAATAAAAATTTAAAATTGAAAATTGAAAAGCAAGAATACTATGAGCCAATTTATTAAAAACCTTTTCTATTTAATAAGCAGCGGACTCATTTTCGTTTCTTGTGCAACGACCAAAAATGTTGAAGAAAACGTTACTGAAAAATTAGAACGTAAAAAAACACAGGAATTAGTTCAAGCTTTAGATAGTATTTCTAGAAAAAGTCCGACGTTTTTTTATTCAAAGATTAAAACAAATTACACGGATACCAATAGAAGTAATAGTTTTAAAACATCGATTCGTTTAGCAAAAGATAGTGCTGTTCATGCAATTATTTCATTTGCAAACATTCCAATTATCAATTCTATCATTACAAAAGATTCCTTAATCTTGACTAATAAGAAAGATAAATGTTATCTAAAACATGACTTAGGTTTTTTTAAAGAGTCATTCGGTGTTGATTTTAATTACAAAAATATAGAAGAGATTATTTTAGGATTACCGATTGATTATGATACAAATCAACGTTATTTTCAAATACATGATCATGCATTAAATTATGTTTTATCTTCACATCGTAAATTCAAAATCAGAAGAAACGAAAAGAAATCAAAGGACGATATTAGCATTAAATATTTCCTAAGTCGTGATGCGAAAGAATTAACTTCAATGGAAATCGAAAGTCCTTCAGATTCTACGTTGATTAAAGTAAATTACTTGAGCAGTGAAATAATTGAAGGTTATCGTTTTCCAAAAGATGTAGTAATTAACATTACAACGCCAAGAAATAAAATAAATGTCGAGTTAAACTACGATAAAATAGAAGTAAATTTACCTCAAGAAATATTCTTGGTCATTCCAGAAAGTTATGAGAAGTGTGAGTGAAATTCGTATCATATTGATTTTTATTGGATTATTAGTAATCAATGTGTCATCGTATGCTCAAAATTCGAGTGAAAAATTAAAGAAAGAACAAGATAAACTTGAAAAGAAAATTTCGAATACAAAATCACTTTTAAGTAGATCTAAAACAAATACAGAAGCTTCTTTAAATGAATTAAAAATTATTGAGAATCAAATTGAATTTAGAGAAAATCTTCTAAGAAATTTTGATAATCAAATTCGTGGAGCGGAAATTAAATTAACGAAAAAAAGTACTCAAATAAATGCGCTTCGTAACAAATTAAAAAAGTTAAAAGAGCAATACCGTAAATTGTTGATGTATGCCTATAAGCACAGAAATAAATATGGTAAAATGATGTATATTTTTTCATCAACTTCATACAATCAAGCACTTAAGCGAAATAAATACCTTCAAAAAGTAGGTGATATTCAACAAAAACAGTTTTTAATAATTCGACAATATGAAGGATTAATTAAGAACGAAATTACTTCTATCGAAAGTGAAAAGAAGTATAAATTGGAAATGTTGAATGAAAAGAAAAAAGAGAAAGAGGAAATAGAAAAAGATAAAGTAAAAAAAGAAGTCGTTTATCAGAAATTCAAAAATGAAGAGTCAAAATTAATGTCTCAATTAAGAGAAGATGAACGCAAAAAAGAAATTTTAAAAGATAAAATTAACGCAGCTATTCGAAAAGAAATTGCAAATGCAGAAAAGAAAGCGAGACTTGCAGCTGAAAAAGCAGAGAAGGCTGAAAAAGCAAAAAAGAAAGCTGAACAAAGTGCTATAGCAACGAATAATAGCTCCACTTCTTCAAAAACAACAACTGAAGTTAAAGAATCAAAAAAAGAAACAATAACTACTGCGAAAAAAGAAGTTAATTACACCGAAAACACCAAGGAAGCTGTTTCTTTAAGTAAAAACTTTGAAGCAAATAAAGGACGTTTACCTTGGCCAGTCGAAAAAGGAAGTATCACTGAAGGTTTCGGGAAAAATGCGCATCCAA
>CALPUT020000004.1 GCA_943326825.2 Chryseobacterium gleum
CCTACTTCACTAGGTTTGATGCCTTTGAAATTTTTAATTATTGAAAATCCAGAATTAAGAGAAAAATTAAAAAGTGCTTCTAATGGTCAAACACAAGTAACTGATGCTTCGCATTTAATTGTACTATGTTCAATCATTGATACAAATGAAACACATGTTGAAAACCATGTCACATTAATGTCTGAGGTTAGAAATGTTGACAGTTCTACATTCGAAGGTTTTGGTAAATACGCAAAAAGCTATTTAACTACTTTCAGTTTAGAAAAGAAACAAATTTGGAACTCAAAACAAGCATATATTGCTTTAGGAGTTTTGATGAGTACTTGTGCTCAATTAAGAATTGATGCCACTCCTATGGAAGGATTTAGTCCTGAAGGTTATGATGAAATTTTAAATTTAAAAGCTCAAAATCTTCATGCTGCTTTAGTTTGTCCGATTGGTTACCGCCATGAAGATGATAAATACCAATACTTACAAAAAGTAAGAAAACATCACGACGATTTATTTGAAACATTATAAAAATTTTTGATTTTGAATTTTGAATTTTGGATTATATTCATCCAAAATTCAAAATCTAAAATCTAAAATCCTCATACTACCAGATCAATACTCTTTTCTCTGGAGCTAAATACATTTTATCTCCTTTCTTCACTTTGAAAGCAGTATAAAACTCTTGAATATTACTTAAAGGTCCGTTAATTCTAAATTGTGCAGGAGCATGAACATCCGTCATAATTTGATTTCCTAACGCTTCATCATTAATGTTCACCATCCAAGCATAACCATACGCTAAGAAATATCTTTGAATTGGTGTAAACCCACTAATTTTAACATTTTTTTTGTATTGAGGTGTACGTTTAAAAGCTTCTAATCCCATTACAACTCCTCCTAAATCAGCGATATTTTCACCCTGAGTAGCTTCGCCGTTCACATGTTTACTTCCTAAAACTTTGAAATTATTGAATTGCTCAACAATCAACTTTGTTTTTACGTGAAACTTCGCTAAATCTTCTGGAGTCCACCAATTATTTAAATTTCCATTTTCATCGTATTGACTTCCTTGATCATCAAATCCATGTGTGATTTCATGCCCAAAAGTTGATCCACCAATAATTCCATATAAAATAGCATCATCTGGCATTCTACCTTCGAAACCTGGAACAATAATATTACAAGCAGGAACAACAATCTCATTGTTACTAGGATCGTAATATGCATTGTATGTTTGAGGATACATCGCCCACTCAGACTTATCTACTTTATTACCATATTTTGAAACCATGAAATTATAGTCCCAAGTATTTGAATTGATAACATTTTTACAATAAGAATCCCTAGATATCTTAAGTTTCCCCATGTCTTTCCATTTATCAGGATAACCAACTTTCATTACGATTTTGCTTAATTTATGTAATGCTTTTTTCTTTGTTGGTTCACTCATCCAATCTAATTTCTTGATATGTTGAGCGTAAACATCTCTAATAGAATTCCCAATTTCTAACAACTTCTCTTTTGAACCTGCAGGCAAATATTCTTTCACGTAAATTTGACCAATCAATTCACCTAAAGAACCGTTTGTTTGATTAACAATATTTTCCCATCTAGGTTTTTGTTCTTTTACACCATTCATAATTGTGGCGTAAAATTTAAAGTTTTGCTTTCTGATTTTACTTGTTAAATAGTTAGAATATGAATCAATTAAATTCCATTTTAAATAAACTTTCCAATCTTCAATAGAAACAGTTTTAACCATTCCGTTTAAAGCTTGAAAAAATTCAGGTTGACGAACGATCACTGAATCAGCTTTTTCAACACCTAGATCTACTAAAACATTCGCCCAAGAAATATTTGAAGTCAATTCATTAAATTTTGAAAGAGACATTTTATTGTAATTTTTAACCGGATCTCTTTGCTGCTCTAATTTGCGAGACACCTTCGCTAAATCACTTTCTATTCTATAAATAATTGAAGCATTTTTATTTGCCATCTCTTTTGATTCGCCCATCAATACCTGCATTGCTTGAAGGTGTTTTTTATACTCCGAACGAATTTCAGTTGTTCGAGCATCATTGTTAAAATAATAATCACGATCCCCTAATCCTAACCCACCTTGCATAAAGAATAAAGCGTATTTTGAACTCATTTTATCATCTTGACCGATATAAAAAGAATACGCTGGACTTGAGCCAATTGTATGAAGATGCGCAATCTCTTTCATTAAAGTTGCTATATCCTTAACTGAAGCTATTTTTGCTAATTCTGCTTTCAAAGGAGTTAACCCAGCTTTTTCGATTGCTAAAGTATCCATACCTGAAGCATAGAAATCACCTATTTTCTGTTCGTTACTTCCATTTTTTGCAGTATTCAGTGCCGCAGACTTTTCACAAATTTGTCTGATTTGACTATTAATTGTATCTCCTATTGTATTAAAAATACCATTACTTTGATCAGACGCAGCAATTGGATTCTTTTCAAACCAACTTCCATTGGCATGATAAAAGAAATTTGAAGCTGGACTGACAGTTGTATCTCTATTTGTGAGTATAGGATCTACAAACGATTCATTTTTATTTGAATTACATGCAAATAAAAACAATGAACCGATTGAAATAGAAAAAATTTTTGTTGTAAAATTCATAGTTTGACGTTTATTTTTTATCTCTGACTAAATAAGTTAATCAATAATATCTTCAAAGTTAAACATCCATTTATTTAGAAACAATCAATTTCAAAAATAAACTATGAATTCAGATTCAATACTTACATTTGACCAAACAATAAAAAATGAAAATTAATTTCAACTTTGAACTTAACGATTGGATGGCTTTTCAAGAATTCCATTTGAGTGAATCAAAACAATTTAAGAAAACAAAATTAATCTCAACTTTAACTGTGCCAATTGTTTATGGTCTATTCATTTTAAATGATGCAATAAAAGGAGAGTTAGATATAATTCCAACTAGTATTTTCACTGTTATTTCAATTTTATGGATGATTTACTATCCAAAAAGATTAACTATTCGAACATTAAAAAAAGTAAAGAAAATTTTAGAAGATCCAGTAAATTCAAAAATAATTGGTGAACATACCATTGAACTTTCAGGGCAAGGACTTAAAATTACAAAACCTGAAAGTGAAAACTTCATTAATTGGAATGGATTAATTCGAATTGCAGAAACAAAGAACTACTATTTTATTTACAACACATCTATAAGCGCTATTGTCATTCCTAAATTAAAAATTGAATCTGATTTAATTGAGTTCGACTCTTTTTTAAAAAAATACTTTCAAAATTAAATCCTGAAAATTAGGCGATATAATAACGTTAACATGATTTAAACCAGTCAAAAAATCCATTTATTTTTCTAACTTCGCACTCGCCAATCCTTGTTTTGGAATGCTGATTATTAACAAAAAACGAAGTTTAAATGAGTATTGAAAAAGAATTAAATACACGTAGTGGTTCAAAATGTGAACTTTGTGGTGCAGAACATGAAATATCAGCATTTGAGGTTGCGCCTCTTCAAAACAATGGAAGAGTTGATGATTACATTTCTGTTTGTGGAAAATGTAAAGAACAAATTGAAAATCCTGAAAAAGCAGATGCTAATCATTGGAGATGTTTGAATGATAGTATGTGGAGCGAAGTTCAAGCTGTTCAAGTAATGGCTTGGAGAATGTTGCAAAGACTTAAATCAGAAGGTTGGCCACAAGATTTATTAGACATGCTTTATTTAGATGATGAAACATTAGCTTGGGCGAAAGCAACAGGTGAAGGTGAAGATAAAGAAGCTGAAGATTTTCATAAAGATGTAAATGGTGTTCGTATCGAAGCTGGTGATACGGTTGTATTAATCAAAGATTTGAATGTTAAAGGTGGTGGTTTTACTGCAAAAAGAGGAACTGCAGTCAGAAATATATCTTTAGATCATGACAACACAAATTATATTGAGGGAAAAGTAAATGGTCAAACAATTGTGATTATTACTGAATACGTTAAGAAATCCTAGTGATTTTGGATTATGAATTTTGGATTATGAATTGTAATCCAAAATTCAAAATCTATCATTCAAAATTATAGTCGGTTTTTCCATTTAGGCTTCAAAACTGGCAATAAAACCATCAAAATAACAATATAAATCGGATAAATAAAAGAAGATAATGGCAACATCGCCCATGTTTTTAATCGTTTGATTTTATTGAAATAAGGATAGTAAACTATTAACTCCAACATCATTTTAAAACAAACAAATAGAATTAATTCAATCAATTTGTGATGAACAATTTGAAAAAACATCAGAATCGAAAATCCAACATGAATCATGGCTGCAATTAAAGCTAATCCATTACTCAATTGATCCCCTACTTTATTTCCTTTTCCTATCCAACGTAATCTCTGAGAAATAAAATCTTTTACTGTTAAAGGTGTAGCTGTCGAAACTGAAAAAGACATTTCTGATACCAACTCAATTGAACAATTATTTTTTCTAAAATCATTTAATAAAAATAGATCATCCCCTGAAGCAATTGTTCGATGATTTTCGAATGAATCATATTTCAAAAATGAACTTCTTTTAAATAGTAAGTTTGCGCCACTTGCTAAAAAAGGACGAAACAATCCTGAAATAGAAGTGTTCATTGCATTCGACAATGCATAATCCAATTCAAAGAGTTTTTGTACAAAATTCTTTCCTTTCATTACTACAGGAAGTATCAAAAGATCATTATTATATAATTTTTCTAATGAATCAAAATAATTATTATTTAACTCTATATCAGAATCTAAAGTTAGAACATAATCAGTTTTTATATTTGAAATAGCAAATCGAATCGCTTCTTTTTTTCCAAAACTATTTTTAGGCATTTCTAATATAGAAAAATCGCATTTTAAATCATGAATTAGACTTAAACCATCATCTTCTGAATGATCATTTACAAAGTAAATGTGTTTTGGAAATCTAGATTGACGATTGAGACTCTCAATTAATTTAGTTAAATTCTCAGCTTCATTTCGGAATGGAATGACCACCGAAATTTGATTCAATGAAATGAAACCAGTTCCTGTTTTTGATTTTGAAAATTGTTTTTTGAATCCTATAAGAACCAAAACTCCTAGAAAAGCATAAATTGATATGTAAATTATTTCAAGCACGTTCTACTTTTCTTTTACAAATAAAAACACTCAAAATAGACGGAAATGCTAAATTCACAATCCATAATAATATAGAAGAAATTATTATTTCTAATTCGGCATATCCAAGTGCTGATAAAACAATTAAAGCGACTGATTCACGAATTAATAATTTTCCGAACCATAACGAAGGAATCAATGTAGTCCAAAGAAATATTTGCCAAATCCAAAAGAAGACTGAAAAATTTAAACCATCTTGGAATGAATTAAAAATCAACCAAAACTGTAATGTAAAAACAAAATGCCTGATCAAACTTAAAGTTAAGAATTGCCCACGAAAACCTTTATTCTCATCAATAAATCTCAACATTTTTTGATAAATTTTCATTTTCGAAATAAATCCTATTGTAATAAATTCAAAAAAGAAGTAGAACATAAATGAAATAATGACAATCAATGAAATTAGAATCAATGACCAATAAAGAGAAAATTCAAAAGGTAATTTTTGAAGAAATAACAATGATAAAAAACCAAAGAATATACTCGCAAAAAACTGTGTAAAATTCGACAATAGTGTCATCAAAATAATTGAAACACGAAAACGTCTTTGAAAATAATATATACGACCAATAAAATTCCCTAACATATTCGGAGTCAATAAACCAGTTGCTATCCCAGCCATAAAAGATTTAAAAACAACTTTTTGCTCTTCCTTAACACCAATAACTTTTAAAGTAATTAACCATTTTCTCCATTCGATAAACCAATTCAAAACTACTAAAACACTGCCTAAAATCAAGAAGAATGGCCTTTTAACTGAAATTACATTCCAATCAGCACTTTCAACTTTAGATAGTTGATTTCCTATAAGCCATATTAAAGCTAGCAAAAGAATCATTTTCAAAAAAATGAAAGAATATCCTTGTTTTTTTATAGTTTTAACCAACGAAGTCTAAAATAATGGTTGAAGATAAAATAATTCTTGGAATTGACCCCGGTACATCCGTATTAGGGTATGGATTAATTCATGTGAAAGATAACAAAATCAAATTAATTAACTTCGGAATTATTCAATTAAACAAGATTACCAACCATCCAGATAAGTTAAAAAAGATTTTCGATCGATTAACGGCAATCATCAAAGAATACAAACCAGATGAAATGGCAATTGAAGCTCCTTTCTTTGGGAAAAATGTTCAGTCCATGATTAAACTAGGAAGAGCTCAAGGTGTTGCTATAGCTGCCTCGTTGAGTTTTAATGTTCCATTTGAAGAATATACACCGAGAAGAATCAAACAATCTGTTACAGGAAATGGGAATGCTTCCAAAGAACAAGTTGCTGCGATGTTACAAACGCTATTAAATTTCCCTGAAATGCCTAAATACTTGGATGCTACTGATGGTTTAGCAGTTGCTGTTTGTCATCATTTTTCTGGAGGAACAGGAGAACATAATAAATCTAAAGTTTCAGGCTGGAATTCATTTTTAAAGCAAAATCCAGATAGAAAAGCGTAGATGGATTTTGAATGTTGGATGTTGAATTTTTAATTGTAAATTTTGCTATAAATCACAGTTTTCTGATAAAACAGCATTGCAAATGCAACTGAGCATGGGATTCAATATTAAACTACTCAGTTTCAATTTTTAAACATAAGCTAAATCTTATCTGCCAGCTTGTTCTTTAGCAAGATCTAAATTTACTTCATCCAATACTTTAGAATAAATCTCTTGCATTTTCTCTTGTCTAGAACCGTAATAATTCATTGAAGATGAATAAGCTGCTGAATCAATTTGATGTTTAGCTAAAATCGCCAACCCTGTCTCACTCATCACTTTGTGATTTTGTTCCAATGACGGCATTTTTTGCAACACATAACATTCCATAACTGTCATATCCTTCAAAATCGAAACCAATTCCTTTTCAGAAATCAAATTATCAGGTGCAGGAAGTCGTTTTATTTTAGCTGTTGTACAACTAAAAAATAGAAATAGAAAAAGTATAGGAATAATTCGAATCATCTGTTAAACAATAATCTATCACCAACAGTACCTTCAATTACTTTTCCGTCTGAATACACCAAATTACCATTTACAAACGTCTTATCGATTACATGATCAAATTGAATACCTTCAAAAGGAGACCAACCACATTGATACAAAATATTATCTCTAGAAACAGTTACCGATTTTTTAGGATCTACAATTACTAAATCTGCAAAAAAGCCTTCTTTTATATATCCTCTATCTTCAATTTGAAATAATATAGCTGGATTATGAGCCATTTTTTCTACCACTTTTTCAATTGTAATTTTTCCTTCTTTTACTTTTTGAAGCATTGCTAAAAGTGCATGCTGAACTAATGGCCCTCCAGATGGAGCTTTTGAATACGATTGAGTTTTCTCTTCAATTGTATGAGGAGCATGATCCGTAGCAATTACATCGATACGATCATCTAAAACCGCTTGAAAAATAGCTTCTCTATCAGAAGCTTCTTTTATTGCCGGATTCCATTTTATCCAATTTCCTTTTGTTTTATAATCTTCAGAAGAAAACCAAAGGTGATGAACACATGCCTCTGCAGTAATCATTTTACTTTCTAAAGGAATTGAATTATCAAAAAGAGCTAACTCTTTCGCAGTTGAAATATGTAAAATATGTAATCTAGTATTGTATTTCTTAGCTAGACCTACAGCCATTGAAGAAGATAGGTAGCAAGCTTCTGCACTTCTAATTAATGGATGACATTCAACGGGAATATCTTCACCGTATTTTGCTTGATATTCTTCAAGGTTTCTTCGAACAGTTGCTTCATCTTCACAATGAGTAGCTATCAACGTTGGAGGAACCTTAGAAAACAAATTTGTTAATGTCTCTTCATTATCTACCAACATATTTCCAGTTGAAGAGCCCATAAAGATTTTTACTCCACAAACATTTCTTCTATCTGTTTTTAAAACTTCCTCAATATTATCATTGGAAGCACCCATAAAGAATGAATAATTCGCTAAAGAACTATTTGCAGCAATTTGATATTTATCTTCTAATAACAATTGTGTTAATGCATTCGGGACTGTATTAGGCATTTCCATAAAAGAAGTGATCCCTCCCGCAACAGCAGCTTTAGACTCAGAACGAATAGTTGCTTTATGAATTAAACCTGGCTCTCTGAAATGCACTTGATCATCAATACAACCTGGTAAAATATATTTACCTTCAAGATCAATCTCTTCGATATTCGATTCGTTTGAAATCGAAGGATATATTTTTTGAATTCTATTATTGCTAATTAAGATGTCCGCAACGAATTGTTTACCCTCGTTAACAATTGTACCTCCTTTTAAGATTACTGATTTACTCATAATTTCATTCCACGCATCTTCCAAACTCCGAAAAATGCTTCTTTAAAAATACTTGAACTCATTTTTGACGTTCCATACAAACGGTCGATAAACGTAATCGGAACTTCTTTCGCTTTAAAACCATGTTTTAAAGCCGCATATTTCATGCAGATTTGAAAAGCATATCCTTTAAATGTATTTCCATCTAAATTAATTTTCTCCAAGACAACTCTTTTGTAACATTTAAACCCTGCAGTTGTATCATGAATCCCAATAAATAAAATAATTCTAACATATACACTTGCAAAATAAGACATTAAAACGCGCTTCAATGGCCAATCTTTGACCTTACCTCCTTTGCAATACCTCGAGCCAATGCTAAAATCGGCACCATCAATTACACAAGCATTATATAATCGAATTAAATCTTCTGGATTATGTGAAAAATCACAATCCATTTCAAAAATATAATCGTATTTATTCGCAATAGCCCATTTAAAACCATGAATATATGCCGTGCCTAGACCTAATTTACCCTGACGCACCTCTATGTAAATTCTGCCTTCAAACTCAGCTTGTAGACCTCTAACAATATCAGCAGTTCCATCAGGCGACGAATCATCAACAATCAGTATATGAAAAACCTTTTCGAAAGACATTACTTTACGAATCATGTTTTCAACGTTTTCTTTCTCGTTATAAGTTGGTATTACTACTATTAAATCTGACATTCTCACAAATTATAAGCCACTAAATTAATGATTATAAAATTATCACAACCGATTTTATTGATTGATTTTTTGGTTTTTTAACATTACTTAAGCAAGTAAATTAGAATAGGTAATTAATTAATCTTTTTCAAACCTATTGTGCACCCTGAAATTATTTCAGTCTTCTAATTCTTCCAAAGCACTATAAATCAAATCAGACTCAAAACCTTTAGAAGAAACATAATTCAATAATTTACTATTTAATTGCCATTCTGTAAAAGATTTACCTTTTAATTCTTTTTTCTTTTTTATTAAAAGTGCTTGAATAGTTTTAAAATAATCATCTGAATCTATTTCCCTCAACCCTTTATCTATTGAATAATTTGAAATTTTTTTAGCTTTTAGATGTGCTTTTATTTTAATCCTACCCCATCGTTTAATTCTAAATTTCCCTGATACAAATGCTGAAGCAAAACGCTCCTCATCTAAAAATCGATTTGTAATCAAATCTGCTATCAATTGAGAAATTTGTTCATCTGAAAATTTCCAGGAATACAACTTCTGCTCAATCTCCATCTGACAACGTTCTTGATATGCACAAAACGCTTCCAATTTAACCTTTGCTTCTAAAAATGAAATTCCCTTTGATTCTTCCATAGCTCAAAAATAAAAAAAGTCAGTCTAAACAGACTGACTTTCATAATATCTTTAGAGATTTTATAACGTAATCTCAACGTTTTTGTCATTTACAAATTTGTATTCTAACAAATGATTTTCGGTAACTCCTCTAACGGAAACCCATTTTTTATACTTAAACAACCATTTTACTTGTCTAGAAATTATTCCATTTTTGAAATAAGCTTCTAAATAAGGATGAACTAAAAGTGAAACGTTTTTCTCTTTTCGATCAGTCATCAAATAATTCAAGTTATTCTCAATTTCTTCTGCATACAAAATTGATGCTTGCACTTCGCCGGAACCATTACAAGTTGGACAAGCTTCTGATGTATTAATATCCGTTTCCGGACGAACTCTTTGACGAGTAATTTCAATAACACCGAATTTTGAAGGAGGTAGAACATTGTGCTTTGCTCTGTCAGATTGCATATGTTCTTTTAATTTTTCAAAAAGAAACTTATTATTTTCTCTGTCATGCATATCGATAAAATCGACACAAATAATCCCACCCATATCTCGCAATTGCAATACACGAGCGATTTCTTCAGCAGCTTCTAAATTGGTAGCTAACGCATTACTTTCTTGACCGTCAGCTCCTTTTCTATTTCCAGAGTTAACATCAATAACATGCATTGCCTCAGTATGCTCAATAATCAAGTAACCACCACTTGGCATTGGTACTTTTTTACCAAACAACGTCTTAATTTGTTTAGTCACAGCGAATTTTTCAAAAATAGGAATTCTGTTATCATGTAACTTCACTATCTTCTCTCTTCCTGGCGCAATATCAGAAACATATTCCGACATTTCTGTCATCAAGATCACATCATTTACATGAATATTTGAAAAATCTGCATTTAACAAATCACGTAAAATTGAAGAAGTTTTATCTAATTCTCCCAATACTCTTTTCGGCGGTGTAGCCGTTTTAAGATTAGCAAACATAAATTTCCACTTCTCCAACAGGTTTTTTAAATCCTGTTCTAAAAGCTCAATTTTCTTATTTTCTGCAACGGTACGAATAATAACCCCAAAGTTTTTAGGCTTAATGCTATCCATCAAATTTTTCAAACGAGATCTCTCAGCAGGATCTTTTATCTTTTGAGATATTGAAATTTTATCTGAAAATGGCACTAAAACTAAATATCTTCCAGCCAATGTGATTTCCGCACACAAACGAGGACCTTTACTTGAAATAGGTTCTTTAGCTACTTGCACTAAAATAGGAGAAGCACTTGAAACTATTTCATTTATTTTTCCATCTTTGGGAATATCCTTTTCCGTCTTGAAGTAAAGTAAATCAGCTACGTTTTGCTTGCCATGCAACGTATCTTTGGTAAACTTGTTAAGTGAATTGAATTGAGGTCCTAAATCCAAATAATGTAAAAAAGCATCTTTTTCAAAACCTACATCCACAAAAGCAGCATTTAAACTCGGTACTACTTTACGAACTCTCCCTAGATATATATCACCTACTGCGAATTCTGTATTCCCTTGTTCTTCATGCAACTCAATCAGTTTACCATCTCGTAACAAAGCAAGCCAAATACCCCCTGGTCGGGAATCGACTACTAGTTCTAAACTCACGAAAGCAATGATTTAAAATGTAAAAAAACAGAAAAACTTAGTGAACAAATGCCCACTAAGTTTAACATTATAAATAACCTATTGATTACTTTTTCTTTTTGTGACGATTTTTTCTTAGACGTTTTTTACGTTTGTGAGTCGCCATTTTGTGACCTTTTCTTTTTTTACCGCTTGGCATAATTATATATTTTTTATGATTAACTCTATTTATTCACGATTTTCAAAAAAAACAAACTATATATTGTTTTTGAGAATCGGGAGAACAAAAATAGAAAATTTAATCGGATTATTCACATTTGAATAAAAAAACAGCGATTATTTTACTTTAACACTGTTTTTAACTTCGTCTACAAACGTTTTTGCAGGTTTAAATGAAGGAATGTTGTGAGCAGGAATAATGATTGTTGTATTTTTAGAAATATTTCTACCTGTTTTTTCAGCTCTTTCTTTCACGATGAAACTACCAAAACCTCTTAAGTAAACATTTTCACCTTTAGATAAAGATGATTTGATTGATGTCATAAAAGATTCAACCGCTTTTAATGCTTCTGCTCTTTCTAATCCTGTCTCTACTGCTATGTCAGCAACGATGTCCGCTTTTGTCATTTTTTTTATGATTTTTTTGTTTATTCCTTAATTTTCAGGATGCAAAAGTACGTCAAGATTCCTTATATTTGAACAATTAATGTAAAATATTTTATTTTTTTTCGTCTTAATGGCTGATTTTCATAGATTAACAATAGATTGGTATAGACAAAACAAACGTGATTTACCTTGGAGAAACACGAAAAACCCCTATAAAATATGGCTTTCTGAAATTATCCTTCAGCAAACAAGAGTCGATCAAGGAATGAATTATTATTTGAAGTTTATCCGAAATTATCCAACGATTTTTGACCTCGCCAATGCTGATGAGCAAGAAATATTAAATGATTGGCAGGGTTTAGGTTATTATAGTCGAGCTCGAAATTTGCATTTCACAGCAAAATATATTGCTTCTGAATTAAACGGAATCTTTCCAAATCAATTTCTTGAAATCATTAAATTAAAAGGAATTGGGGAATACACTGCTTCAGCAATTGCTTCTTTTTCTTTTGACTTACCTTATGCCGTTTTAGATGGAAATGTATATCGTGTATTGAGTAGAGTTTTTGATATTGCAACTCCTATTGACTCAATAGAAGGGAAAAAAGAATTTCAAAATTTAGCAAACGAATTAATTGATAAAGATAATCCAGCTATATACAATCAATCAATCATGGAATTTGGAGCATTACTTTGTAAGCCTGCAAATCCAGACTGCGAAAAATGCCCACTTAGTTCAAAATGCCTTTCATTAGCAAATAACACAATCAACGAAAGGCCATTAAAGGAGAAAAAAACAAAGGTGAGAAATAGATATTTCAACTTTCTGATTTTTAAAGAAAATGAGCAGATATTAATTGAAAAAAGAATTTCTAAAGACATCTGGCAACATTTATATCAATTTCCTTTAATTGAAACTGAGAAAGAGTTAAACAATGAGGATATTACTTCTTTTTTTCAAGAAAAAATAGGCTTAACCCCTCACGATTTAAGTAAACCGATAACTCATATACTATCACATCAGCGAATCAATACCGTCTTTTATTTTTTTGATCAATTCCCTAATCAGAAAGATGAAAATTGGATATCAATCAGTAAGTCAAAAATTGATAACTACCCTCTTCCTCGATTAATTGATCGTTTTCTAGAAGAGCAAAATCTATAATTAAGATAGAAATAGAATTGTTTCATCTTTTTTGGAATACATCTTTTACATATCTTTGTTTTTATAAAAATCTAAAAATGGCAGGAAGTGTTAACAAAGTGATTCTTTTGGGTAATCTAGGGAAAGATCCTGAAGTCAGAAGATTAGAAAACGGAGCAGTTGTCGCTAGCTTTTCTTTAGCTACTTCAGAAGTATATACCGATAAATCATCAGGCGAAAAAAAAGAGTTGACAGATTGGCATGACATTGTAGTATGGAGAGGTTTAGCTGAAGTAGCTGAAAAATATCTAAAAAAAGGTTACAAAGTCTATATCGAAGGGAAAATTAAAAAAAGATCTTGGCAAGACAAGGAAGGTATTACTAGATATACAACAGAAATTATTGCTGATGAATTAAATATTATTTCAAGACCTGACTCAGGTGAAAGAACAACAACTCCAGTACCTCAATATTCAACACAAGGCACACCTCCCTCTCCTTCAAAAATGGATGAATTATTAAATGATGAAGTTGATGATTTGCCTTTTTAATTCTATTTTAAATTAATATGATTATCTTCACACTAGCATTTGACAACATTTAATATTAAAATGAATTCAATTATATTTTTATTTACGCTTTTAGTCATATTATTAATAATCACTGCAATGATGTCTGCAGCAGAGACTGCCTTTTTCTCTTTAAAGCCAATTGACAAAGATTTACTTAAAAGAAGTGACGACAAAGCTTCAATGGTTGCGAAAAAATTAATTGATACCCCGAAACAATTACTCTCAATCATATTAATCATCATCAACTTTTCAAACATCGCAATTGTTTTGACTGTAAGTAGTATTTTAAGCGAGTACATAGATGAAGAAAAACAGAAAACCTTATACTTCGTTTTAGATGTAATCGTAAGTACATTCGTTATATTATTGGTAGGCGAAGTAATTCCTAAAATTTACGCCTCAAAAAACAATGTTAAAACCGTCCGATATTTAGCAAGACCTTTAAGTTTTTTAAATTCTATCCCTCCTATCTCTTGGCTAAGAGCCGGATTAGTCTCTGGTTCTGAATTCATAGGTAAATATGCTAAAAAGAAAGGCGTAAAAATTTCTAGTGATGAATTAGAGCATGCAATTGCATTAACAAAAGAAGATAGTACGTCAGATGAGGATCATAAAATTTTAGAAGGAATTGTCAAATTTGGAAATACTGATGTTAAGCAAATCATGTGTCAACGTCTAAATGTTGCTGCAATTGATATTGAATCTAATTTTAAAGAAGTAATTGACGAAATATTAGAATGCGGATATTCCAGGATCCCAGTTTTCAGAGAAACGTTAGATAATGTTGTTGGAATATTATTTATTAAAGATTTACTTCAACATTTAAATAACGACGAAACATTTAATTGGCAAGAACTAATTAGAAAACCTTTTTTCGTGCCTGAAAACAAAAAAATTGATGATTTATTAAAAGAATTTCAAAGCAAAAAAGTCCACATGGCCATCGTTGTAGATGAATATGGGGGTGCTTCAGGAATTGTTACATTAGAAGATGTTTTAGAAGAAATTGTTGGTGATATTACAGATGAATTTGACGAAGAAGAAATCGACTTCAAAAAAATTGATGAAAACACTTATATTTTTGAGGGTAGAACTGCGTTAATTGATTTTTATAAAATTTTAGAAATTGACGGTAAAGATTTTGAAAATTTAAAAGGTGAATCAGATTCACTTGGTGGATTTATGATTGAAAATGCTGGTCGAATTTTAAAAAACAAAGAAACTATTTCGTGTGATGATATTAAACTAATAGTCGAATCTTCTGATAAAAGAAGAATAAAAACGATTAAAGTAATATTACCAAAATCTAAAGAAGAAATATGAAAAGGTATAAATTCTACTTATCCTTACTAACAGGAATCATTTTAACAGCTTGTTCTTCGAATGAACTTGCCGTTCCAAAACCTCCGACATATTTACGTCTAGATTTGCCAAGTCACAAATACGTTCACTTTAATGATGGATGTAATTACACATTTGATGTTTCAACTTTATTTAAAGTAAAGCCTGTAACAGATAATACAGGTCAAACTTGTCATAAAGACATCGAATTAGGCCCTTTAAATGGTGTAATTCACTTTTCATATATTGATATGGTTGAACCGTTAGCAAAATATGTTAATTACTCAATTGACAAAGTGGATGAACACAAAATAAAAGCTACTGCAATAGAAGATACAAAAATAATTAGAGCTAAAGACAAAGTTTTTGGTACTATTTTCGAATTACAAGGTGATGTTGCTTCTCCTTTTCAATTTTATCTAACAGATTCATCTTCTAAATTTGTAAGTGGAGTTGTTTATTTTAATTCCGTTCCAAATTATGACTCATTAAAACCTTCACTTATTTATTTAAAAGAAGATTTAATGAAAATGATTAACACTTTTAAATGGAAGAATTAAAAAAAGAATCAATTGTATACCTTAGTATAGGAAGTAATCTAGGTGATCGGTTTTTAAATATTCAACATGCAATTAACTTAATAGAAGAGACGATTGGAATAATTCTTAATTGCTCCACTATATATGAAAATCCACCTATTGACTTTGACGCAGATGATCTTTTTTATAATTGTTGTTTAGAACTAAAAACAAACTTATCTGTCGAGGAAGTTTTAATTAAAACGCAAGCCATTGAAAATCAAATCGGCCGGAAAAAGAAACTGATTTCAGGCTATGAATCCCGTTTGATTGATATTGATATCATTTATTTTGAACAAATAATTTATTCAACGGACAAAATAATAATTCCACATTTGAAACTATCTGAACGGAAATTCGTATTAATACCATTGAAAGAGATTGCAGCGGATTTTATAGATCCTAGATTAAATCTTTCTATAAAGGAATTAGTAGAGAAATGTTTAGACAATTCAGTTTTAGTTAAAACTACAAAAAGCTTAAAACTAAAAATAACTCAATAAAACTGAATAAATTTCTTCTATTTTTTTCATTAGAAGAAATATTTGATTAATATTGCAATTAAAATTGGTAAGAATTACAACTAGTTAATATGAAAAAACAAACGATCAAAGGCTTTGCGTTTATTGCTCTAGCTGGAACAATGGTTACAAGTTGCAACCTTCTAAAAGATTTAGAATATACTGTAACTCCTAATCCATTAGAGATGCACGGAGATTCAGTTCGTGTAAAGGTGGATATTAAATTCCCTGAAAAAGGAATTAGAAAGAAAGCTTCAGCTGAAATTACTCCTATGTTAGGAAGTACTGCTTTAAAATCTGTAACAGTTCAAGGTGAAAAAGCTACAGGAAACGGAAACGTTATTCAATTTAAACCAGGTGGTAATGTTTCATATAATGATGTTGTAGTATACAAATCAGAGTATGAAAATACTGATTTAAAAGTTACAGCAACGGTTTCTAAAGGTGGTAAAGTTAAAAAGCAAGTTGGTGAAATTAAAATCGCCGATGCAACAATTGTTACACCCTTTATGGTAAACAAAGATTACAAAGTAATTTTTGAAAAAGATGCATTCAATAGAATTACTGAAGAATCAACATCTGCTCAAGTAAATTATGAGAAATCTAAATCAGTTGTTAGACCAACAGAATTAAAAGAAAAAGATATTGCTGAATTACAAGCATGGTTGACTAAAGCTCAAGCAGATCCAAAAATTTCTTTAAAAACTATTTCTGTTACAGGTTACGCTTCACCTGAAGGTGAAACTGGTAAAAACTCTTCATTATCTACTGATAGAGCTGCTGCTGGTAAAACTGCTGTAATTGATTTAGCTAAAGCTGCTAAAAATGAGAAAGCTCAAACTGAAATCTTTACATTAAATGGTAGAGGTGAGGATTACGATGGTTTCAAAAGAGAATTAGAAAAATCTACAATGAATAATGACGAAAAACAATTAGTTATTCGTGTATTAGAAATGCATAAAGATCCTGAAACTCGTGAAACAGAAATGCGTAACATGGGTAAAACATTTAAATACTTAGATGATAATATCTTCCCTAAATTACGTCGCGCTGAAATCACAGTAACTTATGACAAAACTGGATATACTGATGAAGAATTAAAAACAATTTCTTTATCTAAACCAGAGACATTAAAAATTGAAGAACTATTATTTGCTGCTACTTTGACAAATGATTTAAATGAAAAATTAAGTATTTTCAACGCAGCAATTAAAGTTGCCCCAGAAGATTTTAGAGCTTACAACAATGCAGGTGCTATTTTCTTCTTACAAAATAAAATGCCAGAAGCTAAAGCACAATTCGAAAAAGCAAATTCTGTTAAAGAAAATGCTGTTTCAAAAAACAACTTAGCTGCTGTTGCAGGTGTTAGTGGTGATAAAGAAAAAGCAAAACAATTATTAGCTCAAGCTAAAGGTGCAGGTTCTGAAGTTAACTACAACATGGGAATCGTTAATATCATCGAAGGTAATTACAATGATGCTTTATCTAATTTAGGATCTGAAAACACTTTTAATAAAGCATTAGCTTTAGTATTAAGCGGTTCATTTGATCAAGCTTCAGCTGCAATAGATGGTTCAAAAGATAAAGAAACTGCTCAAGGTTATTACATTAAAGCAATCGTTGGAGCAAGAACTAGTAAAGCAGATGTTGCAATCAGTAACTTAAAAAATGCAATTGCTAAAGATTCTTCTTTGAAGGCGAAAGCAGCTAAAGACCGAGAATTTATTAAATTATTTCAAGATGCAAATTTTTCTGCAATTGTTAAATAATAATAATTAAATATTTTTAAAGCCGTTTCACTTTGAAACGGCTTTTTTTTTATAAAATATTATGAATAAAATCTGCCAAACAGTAGACGAATATATAAATACTTTTCCTTTTGAGACAAAAGAAATTCTTATAAAAATCCGAAAAACAATTAAAGAATTAGAAAATGAAATTGAAGAATCAATAAGCTATGGAATGCCTGCATATAAATTAAAAAAACAACCTATTATATACTTTGCAGCATATAAAAAACACATTGGGATATACGCCACACCATCTGCTCATTCACACTTCGATTTAAAACTAAAAGACTATAAAAAAGGTAAAGGTTCGGTTCAGTTTCCATTACATAAAGAAATCCCTTATGAGTTAATTAAAGATTTAATTCTGTTTAAATTAAAAGAATCTAAATAATGGCAGAATTATTGATGAATTAAAAATAAAACAAGATGAGAAATCTATTCAATATAATCATATTCTTTATTTTCACTATTAATAGTTTATTTGCTGCTAAAGTCGAAAAGATAACAGTTTACAGTAAAGCAATGCAAAAAAACACTTCTGCATATGTAATACTTCCTGAAAAATATCAAAAAAATTCTGATAAAAAATATCCTGTATTATATTTACTTCATGGTTTTGGTGGTGATTACTCTTCTTATCCAAATGATTTTCCTGCCGTAAAAAAACAAGCAGACGAATATAACATGGTTATTATAAGTGCTGATGGAGGTTATTCTAGTTGGTATTTTGATAGTCCAATTGACCCTAAGATAAAATATGAAACATATATTACAAAAGAATTAATATCATACATCGATAGCAGTTATTCGACTATCCAAAATAGAACAGGAAGGGCAATTTGCGGATTAAGTATGGGAGGACATGGAGCTCTCTATTTATCAATGAGACATTCAGATTTATTTGGAGCAGCAGGAAGCATGAGTGGTGGTGTAGATATTCGACCATTTCCTAAAAATTGGGAAATAGCTTCTCGTTTGGGAGGCAAAGATAAATTCCCTGTTAATTGGGAAACGAATACAGTTATTAATCAATTAGACTCAATTAAAGATAGTATCTCATTTATGATTGATTGTGGCACAGATGATTTTTTCTTAGAGGTTAATCGACAATTACATACTAAAATGTTAACTCAAAAAATTAAACATGATTACATCGAAAGACCAGGTGGACATGAAATGGGTTACTGGAAAAATGCAATCAAATATCAATTATTATTTTTTGATATCTACTTTAAAGAAGCAAATCTAAAACAATGATTTCAGATTCTTTTATTTTTGAGACAGAACGCCTTTATACGCGAAACTTAAACAAAGTTGATCATGAAACCTTTTACGATTTAAAAAGCAATCCAAAAGTAATGAATCCTTTACCTAGAAAAGTTTTAAATAGGCTTGATAGCAATAAAGAATTAGAAAGGTTAATTGAATTAGAAAAATCAACTTCTAAAACTATTTGGGCAATTTGCGTAAAACATAATAACGAATTAATTGGTTGTTGTGGTTTTATGAAAAACAATGAAAACAACGATGAAATTGGATATCAATTAAGAGAACGTTTTTGGGGCAAGGGATATGGAACAGAAATAGCAAAAGGATTAATTGAGTACGGTTTTAATGTTCTGAATTCTTCTTTAATCACTGCTGATGTCAATAGTATTAATAAAGGATCTATTAAAATCCTTAACAAATTTATGAAATTCGAAAAAGAATTTTACAATGAAAATGATAATTGTATAGATCAACGATTTACGATAACTAAATCATTATTTAAGTAAAGATAGATGTCCTTGCAATCGATGTTTCTCTCCCGTTACATCTTCAAAATACACAACCCAAACATAAACGCCATCTTGACATAATTTAATTCCATCTCCGCCGTCTCGTGAACCGTTCCAAGGTTCATTTATTGATTTTGATTCATGAACCACCTCTCCCCATCTATTATAGATTAACAAGGTAAAATTACGCTCTTTAATCCCATATCCTTTTAATAAAAAGAATTCATTAATATTATCGTTATTTAACGTAAAAGCATTTGGTGCATACAAAGCATAAGAGGCCGTGACAGTGACAAATTGTTTTGCTGTATCAATGCATCCAAAGGAATTATTTGCTTCTAAAATTATTTCATAAATACCATACTTTGAATACTCATGTGTTGGATTAAAATCTTGACTTGTTAATCCATCTCCAAAAATCCAGTTATAGGACGTCGCATCTGATGAATGATTTTCAAATGTAAAAACTGGATTTATTAAATCTTCAGAATATGATGAAATTAAAAAATCTGCATTAGCTTTTGGATAAACGACTACTGTACTTTGATCATGATTTTTAGCGTGACATCCATTTCCATCAATTATTGATAAAAAAACTGAATAAGTTCCGCTTTCATAATAAACATGAGTTGGGTTCATTCCACTTGCAAATGTACTATCTCCGAAATCCCAAGTATAAGCCCAATTAGGAGAATTATCCCCTACACTTTTAAATGACACCATTTGACCTGGACAAATACTATCAAATAATGGTGAAATCAAGACATTTGGTAAAGGTAAAACTTTTACTAATACAGAATCTCTAATTACTATACCGCAATTATCTGTAGCTTCTAGAACATAATAAGTATCAGAAATTGGTACTTGTGGTATTGGATAATTTGTTGAACAAGTTGGACAAAAAACCCAACTTATATTAACACTTGGATCTGAACCTAAATATTGAGCTGATAAATATACAGTGTCATCTAAACAAACTTCATTTGAATTAACAGATGCAATTAAATCTAAATTATCAAATGTTTTGATATTTACATGTGAAGATAAATTAACAGAACAGTTATTAGCATCACGAACGATACAAGTATAAATCTGATTTGATAATGGTGATACAGTTACACTCTGTGATTGCATTCCACCAGGATTCCAAATATATGAATAGAGACCTGTTCCTCCAAATGCTGATACACTTAATTGAAGTGATGAATTTGGACAAATTATTGTATCATTTGTAATATTTGCGATTAATTGTGGAGGATCTATAACAGCTAAACTACTTTGAGCGATACAACCTTTTACATCACTAACAGTTAAAGAATAATTTCCATGAACTAAGTTTATAATAGATGACGAAGTAGCTCCATTAGACCATAAATATTGATACGGTAAAGTTCCACCACTCGTTATACTAGCTAATGCTCCATTTGAAAATCCAGCACAACTTGGATTTATAGAATTTAATGATAATTGAATTACAGGTGGTTCAGTAATTGTTACAGAAATATTTGTTTGACAATTATAGATATCTAAAACTGAGCAAATATATGTGCCGCCTGCAAGACCTAAAGCTTGAGCATTTGTTTGTACTGGATTTGTATTCCAATAAAAGGAATAAGGCGCCACTCCTCCATTAACAGAAATTACAGCTGTTCCATTTTGATTACCGTAACATAAATTTTCGGTAGTATTAACTATGTTTGCTACCAATTGATTTGGCTCTGTAATTGTAAAAAATAGTGTAGTATCACAACCCATTGAATTTATTATTCTAACTTGATGTATACCTGGTGATAAACTCAATTGTGAGTTATTTATTGTAGGAAATGTATTATCCCAAGAAAATGTTGAAGGACTATAAACACCACTAGTAGTAACTGTCGCACGCCCATTATTATAACCTTTACAAGTAATATTAGTTGTATTTAGAACTATGTTTTCTGCAAAACTTAAAAAATTAATTCTTACAACGTCTGTATCCGCCAAACAATTATTATTCCCTGTGGTAATTAATGTTAAATCTAAAAAACCTTGTCCTACTTCCGAAGGTGTTGGTGTATAATTTAAATTTAATGAAGTATTTGATGGATTATATGTACCATTTCCACCAGACCAAATTCCACCTGTTGCTGTTTGAACAATTCCTTGAAGTGCAATTGTTCCAGGATTTTGACGACATACATTTTTATCAAAACCTGCATTACACATTATAGGAAGTGCATCTTGTGTGATAATAGATGTCTTTGAAATTGGACCACAATTATTATGGTCTCTAACTGTTAAATTATATGTGCCTGGACCTACCGTAATACTACTTGTTGAAGCTCCTGTGTTCCATGAATACGAATATGGAGCCACACCACCTAAAACTGAAGAAGATATTTGAATTGGTCCATCTCCAAAACACAAATGAGCTGAAACGGGTGAAATATTCATTGAAAGTTGAGTTGGCTCGACAATAAAAAAATTAATGGTCGTATCACAACCCATTGTATTAATTATTCGAAGTTGATGAGAACCTGGACTAAGGTTGTTTTTGCTTCCACTAGTAACAACTGCGCCATTATCCCATGAATAATTAGCTGGACTGAAAGAGCCAGAGGTTGAAACGTTTGCTATTCCATTATTCGCTCCAAAACAAGTTATAGCTGAAGTATTTATTGTAATACTTTCAGAAAAACTTAAAAATGAAATTCGAACTATATCCGAATTTGCCAAACAATTATTATTCCCTGTTGTTGTAAGTGTTAAATCTACAAAACCTTGAGAAACTTCAGTAATTGTTGGTGTATAAAATAAATTTAGTGATGAATTAGAAGGTGTGTACGTTCCATTCCCGCCAGACCAAACTCCTCCTGTTGCTGTCTGAACAGTTCCAACCAAATGAATTATTCCAGGATTTTGACGGCAAACCCTTACATCGCTTCCAGCATCTGCTAATATTGGCAATGCATCTTGATTAATAATCGCTGATTGAGATACAGATGGACAATTAAATTGATCCGTGACAGTCAAAGTATAATTCCCTGCTCCTACTAATACATTAGGTGTATGTTGACCATTGCTCCATGTGTAAGAGTATGGTAATGATCCTCCTGAAACTGAAGAAGAAAGTGTAATTGGTCCATCTCCAAAACATAAATGTGTTAATGGTGGAGTTACAGATAAACTTAGTGCTAATGGTTGAGTTATAGTATAAGTTAGAGTCGTATCACATCCCATTGAATTTATTATTTTCACGGAATGTATACCTGGAGCTAAATTTGAAATTGAATTAGTTGATGAAACAGCTCCATTATCCCAAGAATAAGTTGCAGGACTATAAGTACCAGTTGATGAAATTGTTGCTGTTCCATTATTATATCCAAAACAAGTTACATTAGTTGGTGTCAAAGTAATGTTTTCAGCAAAACTTAAAAAATTAATACGCATTATATCAGAAACAGCTGGACAATTATTATTACCAGTAGATGTTAATGTTAAATCTAAATGACCTTGAGCTACTTCTGCAGCTGAAGGTGTATAATTAACGTTTATTGAATTAGCCGATGGAGAATAAATTCCATTACCTCCAGTCCATGTTCCTCCAGGTGCAGTTTGAACAGTTCCAACTAAACGAACAATGCCTGGGTTTTGTCTACAGACGTTTATGTCACTTCCTGCTGTTACAGCAATTGGTAATGCGTCTTGCGTAAAAGTAGCTGTTTTAACAACAGGTCCGCACCCTTTTTGATCAGTTACGGTTAATGTATGAGTCCCTACTCCTGCTGATAATGAAGATGTTGTTTGACCTGTATTCCAGGAATAAATATAAGGTGAAGTTCCACCTGCAACTGAAGATGCTATTGTTATATTTGGATCTCCAAAACACAAATGTGCATTTAATGGAGTCATTGTCATATTAAGTAAAGCTGGCTCCGTTATTGTGAAATTCAAAGTTGTATCACATCCCATTGAATTTTTAATTTTTAATTTATGGTTTCCTGGTGTTAAATTGTTCTTTGTATTTACTGCAGAAGCAGCAGCATTATCCCAAGAATAGGTACACGGACTGTAAGCTCCAACTGATGTGACAATCGCAGAACCATTATTCGCACCAAAACAAGTGCTATTTACTTTAGAAAAAGTGATTGATTCAGCAAAAGTAAAAAATCTAACTCTCATCGTATCTGTATCTGAAGGACAGTTATGATTACCCGTAGAAGATAAAATCAAATCAACAAAACCTTGATTTCGTTCTGCAGCAGTTGGTCTATATTGAAGATTTAAAGACGTATTTGAAGGAGAATAAGTTCCATTTCCACCTGACCAAATTCCTCCCGAAGCTATTTGAATAGAACCAATTATATTTACCGGACCATTATTCATTTTACAAAACCTTAAATCTGGACCTGCGTTAGATGAAATTGGTGACATATCTTGAAGAACTAAAGCTGTTTGAACTGGAGCTGAACAACCTCTTTGATCTGTAACAGTAAGTGAATAATTCCCTGCTCCTACTGTGATTTGTGGAGTTGTATTTCCATTACTCCAACTATATGTATAACCTGGTAATCCATCACTTACATTAGAAGTAATCGTTACAGGTCCCTCGCCAAAACACAAATGTGTTGAAATTGGTCCAATTGTAACATTGGGAATAGGAAATCCCTCTTGTATAGTAAAAGTATCAACTATTGAACAAATATTTGCGGTAGAAGTCGTTAATGTAAAATTACCTGCAGGAAGATTAGTTGCAGTGGCGATTGAATCTCCAACGTATACTTGATGAAAACCATTTGGTCCATCAAGTGTAAATGTATATGGACCAACACTACCTTGCCCTTTAAAAATTGCCGTTCCATCTGTATAAGTCATGCAAGACTCTTTAACTGTTGTGATGATAGAATTAAAAATCGTATCAACATAAACTGTAATTTGAGAAGGAATAGTATCATTAATTCCATTCGTATAAATTACGTCAAAAGTAGTTGTTTGAGTTATCGTTGCAGAGACATTTGCAGAATCTGGATAACCTGGTATATGAGCCCAATCAAAATAATAAGGAGTACAATTTGTAGCTGTAACATTTATTTCATCCAATCCCCAGTGATCAAATCCAGCACCTGAAGTTTCTTCTTGATGCCATCTAATTATTGTATGATCTGAAAAAGCATCTGGAGGCAAGTCAAAACAGTAGTTATGCCAATCTGTAAAAGCTGTTGGACCAAAAACAGAATTACCAGGCGTCATTGTGTTATAAGGTTGAATAGTACCATCAGATTTAAAATATGCTATTGGAGCAAATGTTGAACCACAATCTACTGAATACATCAACGCAACTCCTTCGTTATCTAAATCAGGACCCTCACAAGACCCAGCACCTCCTTGTTCTGAGAATTTCAAATCAAAGCAAATTCTACCTCCACATGGTAAATTCATTTCGTTTGTTGTGAGTGTTCTAGGATGCGGAGACGTATTACCAAACCAAATATGTGGTGTTCCATTTGGTGAAGGACCACATGGATTATCAAACATACCTGAACCAACAAAATTCCAACCTAAACCAGGAGTAGAATCATTAAAAGTAGTTGAAAGTAATGGTATTGAATTTTGTCCAACCGCAGTTAAATTGACAGTCCCTCCAACACAAGGTAACAGATAATCATCAGCAGTAGCACTAGATGTTGCATCTGCTACTTGAGGAATACTAAAGCATGGAGGACATGAAGTACAACCACCACAATCAATTCCAGTTTCAGCACCATTTTGTATTCCATCATTACATAAAGGAATGGAGGTACAAGAAATTGTCGCTTCAAAACCAGGACGAGTAACCGAATTACTTGAAACAAAATATAACGTTAATGTTGCGTTAGTGGAAGTATAAGTTGCAGGTGATGGGATTCCGCTGCCGGTTAATGTTGCTAGAAGAGCTCCTGTATTTCCTGAACCAGCGTATATGTATAAATAATCAAAATTTGCTTGTAGATTAAAACTTGTAAAAGTAATAGAAGCACCTAAAGAAGGATTTCCTGAATTTAATATGACAGTTGAAGCTTCACTATTCGAGTAATTACCACCAACTCCCCCCGCATCATATATTGTACCTGAACAAGAATTTATTGTAATTGTTTGATTCGCTGTCATATCCCATGATTGCGCGATTGAATATACCGATGCAAACAATATGAATAATATCGTGAATAGCCTTCTCATGTAAAAATGATTTAACAACTATAAATATAACGAAATCATTCCAACGAGGTTGTCTACAAAAGAAATAACCGACTTAATATACGTAATAATACGCAACTATTATTTAACTAAAAATCAATTATTAACAATCAACAAATAGATTTAATTAAAAATTAAGTAAATTTTGAACGAAAGTTCTTAAGGATTAAATGAATATTCTTGTTAATTGATTGAATATTTAATTTCTTTACATTACTGAAAATAAAATTATCAACAATTTGGTGAAATTAATTATTATACAACTCACTCAAATAAATTTGCTCAGCTTGACCTTTAGTTGGGACAAATTCAAAATCAGATTTTAATATCAAAACATCCATGATTGTTGAATAACCAGATCGAGATATAATCTTTTTTGCCCTCATTATAACCTCATCTTTTTCTAACCAATTTTCAGAGCACACTATTTTGATTGTAGAATTATTTATATTGTTTAGGTATATTTTAGGAGAAATTATTATTGTTTCGATTTTTCTATTAATTGCAAGACTTAATTGTTCTCTAAAAAAATGTTCTGAATATGGCTCTGGACCACTTACAACAACAACAACAGAATGAATCTTAGTCTTTTTAGGATATAACGAAAATCTAGATAAAAGCCCTATATATAAAACTTTCATATTATTTTTATGTCTAGAAAGATTACCTGCAAAAGTTGACTCTTCATCGTCTAAAACCCATATGAAATCAAATTTACGAAATTCTTTTTCATGAAGCTTTTGAACTAATTTAAACAAACCTTTTACAGGTAAATTTAACTGATGTGTCATAAAAATCGATGTGCATTTTTTAGTGAAGAATCCATATCGATGATCTGAAATTACAAAATCAATGTTATATTGACTTACTAAAGATTCAACTTCATTTAATTCAATTGATTTTCTTTTTGATAAA